>CANFJC010000004.1 GCA_947447245.1 Comamonadaceae bacterium | reverse complement strand
GATATCAAAGGCAGCACTTGGCTGGGCGCCTACGAGAGAAGCAACGTCGCCGTGGGCTTGCAAGCGGGCTTGCGCGGTCGCGCGCAAATTGGCAAAGGCATGTGGGCCATGCCTGATTTGATGGCCGACATGTTGAAGCAAAAAATCGCACACCCCAATGCCGGGGCCAACACGGCTTGGGTGCCAAGCCCCACTGCAGCGACTTTGCACGCCATGCACTATCACCAAGTGAATGTGTCTGCATTGCAAAAGCAAATGGAAAAAAACATTGGCAAACAAAGTGCCAAAGCCATGCGCGAAGAAACTTTGAGCAAGTTGCTGCAGTTCCCTGTGGTGACCAAAGCGCAGGCTGCAGAGTGGACTGCGAAAGACAAACAAGACGAACTCGACAACAATGCGCAAGGTATTTTGGGATATGTGGTGCGCTGGGTCGATCAGGGCGTGGGTTGCTCTAAAGTGCCCGACATCCATGGCGTGGGTCTGATGGAAGACCGCGCGACTTTGCGCATCAGCAGCCAACACATTGCCAACTGGATGGCGCATGGCGTGGTGACCGAAGCGCAAGTGAAAGCCACCATGGAGCGCATGGCTGCGGTGGTGGATCAGCAAAACGCAGGTGATGCGTCCTACCAAAAGATGGCGGGGAATTTCAAAACTTCGAAGGCTTATCAGGCTGCTTGCGACTTGGTGTTTAAAGGCAAAGAGCAACCCAGCGGTTACACCGAGCCTTTGTTGCATGCTTGGCGTTTGAAGGTCAAAGCCAGCTAGGCTTTGTCTGAAGTTGTGGTGTTGCTTTAAGTGGCTTGAACAGCCGCTTCTAGGGCGTCGATGAAAATCGACGCCACATCACAACCCGTTTGATCAAAAATCTCTTGGAAACAAGTGGGACTGGTGACGTTGATTTCGGTCACGCTGGTGCCGATGATGTCTAGGCCAATCAACAACAAACCACGTGCCGCCAAGATGGGGCCAATGGCTTCTGCAATAGAGCGGTCGTTGTCGGTAATCGGTTGTGCCACACCTTTGCCACCCGCAGCCAAGTTGCCGCGCACTTCGCCACCTTGGGGAATGCGGGCTAAGCAAAATGGAACAGGCTTGCCGCCAATGATGAGCACGCGCTTGTCGCCTTGCGCAATGGCGGGCAAAAACTTTTGCACCATGACCGATTGAGCGCCGTCTAGGTTGAGCGTCTCAATGATCGATCCCAAATTCATGCCGTCTGCACCGACGCGAAAAATGCCCATACCACCCATGCCGTCGAGCGGTTTTAAGATGATGTCTTGGTGTTCGGCATGAAATGCTTTGATGGCTTCTGCAGAACGGGTCACCAAGGTAGGGCCAATGAATTGGGGGAACTCCATGATGGCCAGTTTTTCAGGATGGTCGCGCAAGGCTGAGGCCTTGTTGAACACCTTGGCGCCTTCGCGCTCAGCCTGGCTGAGCAAGTGCGTGGCATAAAAATACTCGCTGTCAAAGGGCGGGTCTTTGCGCATGATGATGGCGTCAAAGTCTTTGAGCCATGCTTGGCGCGAAGCAGTGATTGCATACCAAGCGTCTGCATTGCCTGTGAGTTTCAGGTCTTGGACCTGCGCTTTCACGCACTCACCTTTTTGCCATTGAATGTGAGGTACTTCGCAAGCCGTGACTTGGTAGCCCCGCTTTTGCGCCTCGCGCATCATGGCAAAACTGGTGTCCTTTTTGATCTTGAAGGAGGCAAGGGGGTCAACGATGAAAAGAATGTTCATGCGCTTAATGTCGCACAAAGGCGAAATCAAAGTAAATCAGCAGGGCTTTCGCCCTGCTTTGGATTTGCAAATCACGAAATTTACATGTTTCTGCGGTATTGGCCGCCCACTTCAAACAAGGCATTGGTGATTTGACCCAATGAGCAAACGCGCACAGCTTCCATCAGCACTTCAAACACATTGTGGTTGTGAATCACAGCTTGCTGCAAACGGGCCAGCATGACGGGTGATTCCCCGGCGTGCTTGGCGTGGAAAGCATGCAAACGGTCGAGTTGAGATTTCTTTTCTTCTTCCGTAGAGCGTGCCAACTCAAGCTTTTCCAACACTTCGTCACCCTTAGGGTTGCGGAAGGTGTTGACGCCAATGATGGGGTACTCGCCGGTGTGCTTGAGCATTTCGTAGTGCATCGATTCGTCTTGAATCTTGCCGCGCTGATAGCCCGTTTCCATGGCGCCCAAGACGCCGCCGCGGTCTGCAATCTTTTCAAATTCGGTGAGCACGGCTTCTTCGACCAACTCGGTGAGCTCTTCAATGATGAAAGCACCTTGGCTGGGGTTTTCGTTTTTGGCCAAGCCCCACTCGCGGTTGATGATGAGTTGAATGGCCATGGCGCGGCGCACACTGTCTTCGGTGGGCGTGGTGATGGCTTCGTCAAAGGCATTGGTGTGCAGCGAGTTGCAATTGTCGTAAATGGCAATCAGGGCTTGCAGCGTGGTGCGAATGTCGTTGAACTGAATTTCCTGCGCGTGCAAGGAGCGGCCTGACGTTTGAATGTGGTACTTCAGTTTCTGGCTGCGCTCGTTGGCGCCGTATTTGTTCTTCATGGCCACAGCCCAGATGCGGCGGGCCACGCGGCCCATCACGGTGTACTCAGGGTCCATGCCGTTGCTGAAGAAGAAACTCAGGTTGGGCGCAAAATCGTCAATGTGCATGCCGCGTGCCAAGTAGGCTTCTACAAACGTGAAGCCATTGGAAAGTGTGAAGGCCAATTGGCTGATCGGGTTGGCACCCGCTTCGGCAATGTGATAACCACTGATGGACACAGAGTAGAAATTGCGAACATCGTTGTGCACAAAATATTGCGCAATGTCGCCCATCACCTTCAAGCTGAATTCGGTGCTGAAGATGCAGGTGTTTTGGCCTTGGTCTTCTTTCAAAATGTCGGCTTGCACGGTGCCTCGCACGTTGGCCAACACCCACTCCCGAATTTTGGCAGCTTCGGTTTCTGTGGGGTCGCGGCCGTTGTCGGTTTTGAATTTTTCCAAGTTCTGATCGATGGCCGTGTTCATGAACATGGCCAAGATAGATGGCGCAGGGCCGTTGATGGTCATGGACACGCTGGTGCTGGGGTTGCACAAATCAAAGCCGCCATACAGCACTTTCATATCGTCCAGTGTGGCAATGCTCACGCCAGAATTACCCACCTTGCCGTAAATGTCTGGACGGGGATCAGGGTCGTTGCCGTACAGCGTGACAGAGTCAAAGGCTGTGGACAAACGCTTGGCGGCCATGCCTGCGCTGAGCAGTTTGAAGCGTGTGTTGGATCTGAACGCATCGCCTTCACCTGCAAACATGCGGGTGGGATCTTCGCCTTCGCGCTTGAAAGCAAAGGTGCCAGCGGTGTAGGGGAAGCTGCCGGGCACGTTGTCCAGCATGAGCCATTTCAAAATTTCGCCGTGGTCTTCGTAAGTGGGCAAAGACACTTTGCGAATGCTGGTGCCTGACAAACTTTTGGAAGTGAGCGCAGTGCGAATTTCTTTGTCGCGAATTTTGACCACGTATTCTTCGCCGGCGTAAGCTTTTTGCATTTCAGGCCACTGGCTCAATAATTTCTTGGGGCCAGGGTCTTGCGTGCCTTCTCTGCGATTGGCCAAATCAATGGCAGCCTCGGCCGCTTTGGCGCGACCGGGCTTGTCCACTTCCAACATGACTGCGGCAGCGCGCAGTTGTTGAATCTCGCGGGCCAATTGCGCTTGGGCGCGAGCTTGTTTTTTATAGCCACGAACAGTGTCACTGATTTCAGCCAAGTAACGCGTGCGAGCGGTGGGTACCACGGGGGTTTGGTTGGTGCTGTGGCGAACGTCGACAGTGGGCAGCAAGCCCTCTTTCAACTTCAAACCCAATTCGCCCAATCGAACTTTGAGTGCTTGGTACAAAGCGGTGACGCCATCGTCGTTGAAGCGCGCAGCCATGGTGCCAAACACGGGCATTTTTTCAGTAGGCACTGTCCATGCTTCTTGGTTGCGCTGAACTTGTTTGGCCACATCGCGCAGAGCATCGCTGGCGCCTTTGCGATCGAACTTGTTGATGGCCACAAACTCGGCAAAGTCGAGCATGTCGATTTTTTCCAATTGGCTGGCCGCGCCAAACTCTGGGGTCATGACGTACATGGGTACATCGACATGTGGCACGATGGCGGCATCGCCTTGGCCAATGCCTGAAGTCTCCACCACGACCACATCAAAGCCAGCCACTTTGCAAGCGGCCACCACGTCGGGCAGTGCGGCAGAAATTTCGCTGCCGAAATCGCGCGTGGCCAAACTGCGCATGAACACGCGCTGGCCATTGCGCCAAGGATTGATGGCGTTCATGCGAATGCGGTCGCCTAGCAAGGCGCCGCCACTCTTGCGGCGTGAAGGATCGATGGACACAACAGCAATGCGCAAGTCATCGCCTTGGTCCAAACGCAAGCGGCGAATGAGTTCGTCGGTTAAAGAAGATTTGCCTGCGCCGCCGGTGCCGGTAATGCCCAGCACAGGTACTTTGTGGTGGGCGGCTTCTGTGCGCAATGCGGCCACCATGTCGGCAGATGCACTGCCGTTTTCCAACACAGTGATCAGTTGTGACAACGCCCGCCAGTTGGCTTCGGTGTTGCCTTGAATGGCTTTCAAATCTTTGGGGGCATACGGGCTAATGTCTTTGTCGCAGCGCATGACCATCTCGCCAATCATGCCGGCCAAGCCCATGCGTTGGCCGTCTTCGGGGCTGTAAATACGACCCACACCGTAGGCATGCAACTCGCGAATCTCAGCGGGAACAATGACGCCGCCGCCACCGCCAAAGACTTGGATGTGCTCGCCACCGCGCTGGCGCAGCAGATCGACCATGTATTTGAAATACTCCACGTGGCCGCCCTGATAGGAGCTGATCGCAATCCCTTGCACATCTTCTTGCAAAGCGGCTGTCACCACCTCGTCGACCGAGCGGTTGTGTCCCAAGTGAACCACTTCGGCGCCCATGCTTTGCAAAATACGGCGCATGATGTTGATGGCAGCGTCGTGGCCATCAAACAAACTGGCTGCTGTGACGAAGCGCACTTTGTGCTTGGGGCGGTATTCGGCAAGGGCTTTGTATTCGGCAGACAAGTCGGTCATGTCAGGGTTCCAGTCATGGATGAAAAGGGCCGCATCAGCTTGCGGCCTCGTCTAATTGACGTTTACGTCAACGTCAATCTGCGATCTTAGCGCTTTTACTTAGAAAAGTCTTACAAATCAACATGCCGGCCAACATGGCGGCCGTAAAAATCAGGGCATCTGTGCTTAAAAGAGCGCTGGCCAGGGCTGGCCCGGGGCAATAGCCTACCAAGCCCCAGCCCGCGCCAAATAAAACAGCCCCCCCAATCAGTGGCAAATCGATTTGACGCTGGTCGGGTTGATGGAACTGGTTGGCAAACAGGGGGGCTTTGGAAATTCGGTGTGTCCATGCAAAGGCAAGCAAGGTGATGCAGACGGCGCCGCCCATGACGAAGGCCAAAGTCGGGTCCCACAGGCCTGGAAAGGGGCCTTTTCCCATGGCGGTGATGTCTAAAAAGCCCAATACTTTGAGGGGCTGGGTCATGCCTGAAAGGACCAAGCCGGCTGAAAACAAGAGACCAGCGGAAAAGGCCAGACCCAATCGGCCAGCACGGTGGGGGGCGGCGTTCATGCGGCACCTCGCATCAAGGTGACTGCAAGCATGCCTGTGGCCATGAAAACACCCACAGCCACCAAGGACCTGGCCGACAACCTGCCCAGGCCACAAACACCATGGCCACTGGTGCAACCACTGCCCCAGACGGTGCCAACACCTACCAAAAGCCCTGCAGGAATGAGCAAATACAAGGGCCTGGTGGGCAAGGTGGGTATCTCGAGGCCCTGGCCCAAAAGGCAGCCGCCCAGAATCAAGCCGGCCAAAAACGCCCAACGCCATGTGTCAGGGTGAGTGGGTGCAGCCATTGTTTCCGATGTGATGCCGCTGATGCCCGCAATGCGGCCAAGGCCCCACCACAGCAGCCAACTGGCCAATCCAATGAGAATGCCGCCGAGTCCGGCGGTGAAATAAGGGTGCAAATTGGCAAGCATCAAGCAGGGTTCCGAAAATATGTTTAAAAAGGTTGGCAAAAGTTATCATAATTTGTGGTCCTCCAGAAAGATTGTCATGAGCCGCATTGCCGACCCTGAAAAAAAGAAAGCCCTTTGTGCCCGTTTGGCCCGAATTGAAGGCCAATTGCGGGGTTTGCAAAAACTCATTGAGACTGACGCAGACTGCGAAAAAATTGCCCAGCAAATGGCCGCGTCTCGCAAAGCTTTGGACAAATCCTTTTTTGCCATGGTGGGTTGCATGATTGAGCAAGGTGATCAATCGGCAGAACATGTGGCCGAAATGCTCACAAAATTTGCCTAAGGCTGGCCATGCCTCACTCGCAAGCGCAAGTCATTCAGTTGTTTGACAGCCATTCCAGCACCTATACCTATTTGGTCTTTGACCCAGACACGCTAGATGCCGTCATCATTGACCCCGTCGACAATCAAATTGAGCGCGATCAAAAGCTCATTCAAGACAAGGGCCTCAAAGTCAATTGGGCTTTAGAAACCCATGCGCATGCAGATCACATTACCAGCGCAGGTTTGCTGGCTGAGCATTTGGGTTTGAAAACGGCAGCGCCTGAGGGCTGCCACATTGGCACAGCCTCGGTGCAACTGGTCGATGGTCAATTGATTGAGTTTGGCGCATTTGCGCTCAAGGCATTGCACACGCCTGGCCATACAGCAGGCAGCATGAGTTTTTGTGTGGCTGCCAACGAAGGTGGGCATGTGTTCACGGGCGACACACTGCTGATAGGTGGTTGCGGCCGAACTGACTTTCAGTCTGGCAGTGCAGAAGCTTTGTTTCACAGCCTGACTCAGATCTTGTTCAAGTTGCCCGAGAACACCACGGTGTGGCCGGGCCATGATTATCAAGGTCGAACCCATTCCAGCATTGCGCAAGAGATGACACACAATGTGCGCATCGCAGGTCAATCGAAAGCGCAGTTTGTTGCAACCATGAACAATCTGAACCTGCCTAAGCCGCGGCGCATGGACGAAGCGGTGCCCGCCAATTTAAATTCTGGTTTACGGCAAGATGCCGGAGGAGAGCCTGTGCGAAACGATGTTTTAACCATTCGACCCGCAGAGGGTTATGCCGGCGATGTATCGCCTGAATTGGCCTGGCACTGGGTGCAGTCGGGCGAGGCTGTGATGGTGGATGTGCGCTCGGATGCCGAGCGCGCTTGGGTGGGCTTTGTGCCCGAAGCCAAAGGGCTGGCTTGGAAGCAGTGGCCCGTGGTCGATGTGAATCCGGAGTTTGATGCCGGCATTCAAGCCATTGCCTCAGCAGGCCTCAAAATTGTATTGCTGTGCCGAAGCGGTGTGAGGTCGGTGGCTGCGGCGCAAAGGGCGACTCAATTGGGCATTGAGGCCTTCAATATCTTGGAAGGCTTTGAAGGCGATCCCGATGCCCATGCGCATCGCGGCAACTTAGGCGGTTGGAAAATGCGTGGCCTGCCTTGGAGACAAAACTGATGAATTCAAAAACCACCGCTGAGGCGCTCAGCCCGCAAATCCAAGCTGTGCTGGCACGCATTGAGGCCAAGCGAGATGAGGTGGTGGCCCTCACGCAAGACTTGGTCCGCATTCCCACTGTCAATCCGCCGGGGGATGCCTACGAAGCTTGCGCCAGGTACATTGGAGAGCGACTGAAGCCACGCGGTTTTGCCGTTGAATATGTGCGTGCGCTTGGCGCCCCGGGTGACTCCGATGCAAAGCCCCGTGTGAATGTGGTGGCGCGTTGGCAAGGTTCAAGCGATGGCGAATGTGTGCACTTCAACAGCCACATCGATGTGGTGGAAGCCGGCAGTGGATGGACCTCCGACCCCTTCGGCGCAGACATTCGCGATGGCAAAATTTATGGCCGCGGCACTTGCGACATGAAAGGCGGTTTGGCCGCCAGCATCATTGCGTGTGAAGCCTTGATTGAATCGGGCTTGCCCATTCCAGGCGCACTCGAAATCAGCGGCACTGTTGATGAAGAGTCAGGTGGCTTTGCCGGTGTGGGCTATTTGGCAGAGCGCGGTTATTTCAGCAAGCCGCGTGTGCATCACGTCATCATTCCTGAGCCTTTGGGCGTAGACCGAATTTGTTTGGGCCACCGCGGTGTTTGGTGGAGTGAGGTTGAAACCAAGGGGCGCATTGCGCATGGCTCGATGCCTTTCTTGGGCGACAGCGCCATCAACCACATGAGTGCCTTCATTCATTTGTTAGAAACTCAATTGCAACCGCGATTGAAGCAACGCCATACGTCCGAGCCTGTGGAGCCACCGGGTGCGCGCGTGAGTACCTTGAACATCAACAGCATTCATGGCGGTCAAGTTGAGCAGCACTATGCACTCGATGCGCGGGGTTGGCCCACTGCCGATTCACCTTCGCCAGTGGTGGCACACAGTTGCCGCACTGTGCTCGATCGGCGCTTCATTGCAGAAGAAAATTTGGAAGCTGTGAAACAAGAAATCATGGACATGCTTGATGAATTGAAACGCACGCGTCCGGGTTTTGATTTTGGCATTCGCGACATCATGAGCTTTGTGCCGACTGCCACCCCTCGCGATGCGCCTGTGGTCGATGCCACTGCACGTGCGATTGCGCGCGTGTTGGGACGCGAGCCTTCTTACATTTCCAGTCCCGGCACCTACGATCAAAAGCACATTGTGCGAACCGGCAAGCTGAAAGACTGCATTGCTTATGGCCCAGGTATTCTGGATTTGGCGCACCAGCCCAATGAGTATGTGGGCATTCAAGAACTGGTGGACTCGGCCAAAGTGATGGCGCTGCCCAGCCTGACTTTGACGTGCGCGATGCGTTAAAAATTCAAGGCTTTGAAAGCAGGCTGGCTTTAAATGCCGGGCGGCCGCTTTTGAATCAAATCTTGCGCGGCCATTTCGTAAGCATGCGCCACTTGCAACAATTCAAAGTCTCCTTTGGGTTTGCCAATGAGTTGCAAGCCCATGGGTAAACCTTGCGCATTAAAACCAGCAGGCACACTGATGGCGGGTAAGCCCGCGAATGTTGGATACAGAACCACTTCCATCCAACGATGGTAGGTGTCCATGCTGCGGCCCGCAATGTTTTGCGGCCAACGCTCTTTGATATCGAAAGGCCAAACTTGCGCCGTGGGAATGGCCAGCACATCAAAGGATTCAAACAGTGTGAGCATGCTTTGGTAATAAAGGGTGCGTGTGGCACTGGCCTTCATCAATTGGGGGCCTGTGAGGTCTAAGGACTGGTCGTATTCCCATTGCGCTTCGGGTTTCACTTTCTCGCGCCAATTGGGCAGGTGAGCGTAAGCGCCTGTATTGTTGCCAGCCAAGGCTTTGCGCCACACCAGCCAGGCATCCCAGATTTCTTCGGGCTGCATGCTAAGGGATGTGGTGTCGACACTGCAGCCTGTGGTTTCTAAAACCTTGAGCGCATCTTGACAAACTTCCAGAACGCCAGATTCCATGGGCAGGTAGCCATTCAAGTTGCCAAGCCAACCGACCCGCTTGCCTTTCATGTTGGCATCCAAATTTTGTGCAAATGCTGCGCCACTTGCTTGAATCGACAAAGGTGCACGCGCATCGTAGCCAGCTTGCGTTGACAGCAGCATGGCCAAGTCAGACACCGTTCGCGCCATGGGCCCTTCAGTGCTCAGTTGAGCAATGAATACATCTGGCGCCGACGGCTTTGGCACACGTCCTTGCGAAGGGCGCATCCCAAACACATGGTTCCATCCTGCCGGATTGCGCAGACTGCCCATAAAGTCGGAGCCATCGGCCACGGGCAACATGCGCTGCGCCAGCGCGACAGCGGCACCGCCACTGCTGCCGCCTGCCGTTTTGGAGGGGACCCAGGCATTACGGGTGGCGCCAAACACTTCATTGAAAGTGTGCGATCCCAAACCAAATTCAGGCGTGTTGGTTTTGCCAATCATGATGCAACCTGCGGCACGCATGCGCGCGGCCATCAGGGCATCTTTGCCGGCTGGGGTATGAGGTGTCAGTGGCGAACCATGGCTGGTTCGAAAGCCTTGCACATCCAATAAATCTTTGACAGCTTGAGGCAAGCCATGCATCCAACCCATGGATTGGCCGCGGGCCAGTTGGGTATCGCGTTCGTCAGCTTGGGCCAAGAGCGCTTCTTGGGGCGCCAGGCTGACGATGGCGTTGCTGGCAGGATTGTGTTTTTCGATTTGCTTCAAATAAGCCTGCATCACTTCGCGGCAGGACACTTGCTTGCTGTGGATGGCTTTGGACAAGGCCAGCGCGGACATATTGGGGATGACCATGAGATTTTTTTGCTTTCGGGGGTCTATAGTGAGGGTGTTTTCTAGTCAAGCTATTTTGAACTTGGAATTGCCAAGCCATTTGCAATTTCAATTTATTTTCTTTTGGAGTAAACCCTGATGAAACGCCGTTCACTTTTTGCAGCCAGTCTTTCACTGAGTTTGGCCATGATGGCCGGTGGCACTGCCCATGCGCAGACTGCCAACAACAAAGTATTGCGCTTTGTGCCGCATGCCAACCTCACCGTGTTAGACCCCATTTGGACCACGGCCTATGTGACGCGCAACCATGCGTACATGATTTACGACACCTTGTTCACGGAAGATGCCAAGGGTCAGATCAAGCCGCAAATGGTTGACTCCTATCAAATTTCCAAAGATGAAAAAACTTGGACTTTCAAGCTGCGCGCGGGCCTAGAGTTTCACGATGGCAAGCCTGTGACCAGTGCAGACGTGGTGGCCTCGCTCAAGCGTTGGGCCAGCCGCGATGCCATGGGCGGCATTCTGGCCACCTTCATCACCGACTATGAGACGCCAGATGCCAGCACCTTCAAAATCATTTTGAACCAACCTTGCGGCATCGTGTTGGATGCGTTTGGCAAAGCTTCTTCCAATGTGCCCTTCATCATGCCGGCGCGCATTGCTGCTACGCCTGGCACTGAGCAAATTAAAGAGCACATTGGTTCTGGCCCCTTTGTTTTCAAAGCCGATGAGTTCAAGCCTGGCGCTTTGGTGGTTTACACCAAAAATACCAAATACAAATCACGCCCTGAAGCGCCTAGTGCTTTGGCGGGTGGCCGCCCCGTTAATTTTGACCGCGTTGAGTGGGTCATCATTCGCGACACGCAAACTCAGTTCAATGCATTGAAGGCCGGTGAAGTCGACATCATTGAGCAACCAAGCTTTGAACAGATGGATGCCTTGAAGAAAACCGAAGGCGTGCGGGTTGAAAACTACGCACCTGCCGGCATGCAATTCATCATGCGCTTTAACCACTTGCATGCGCCTTTTAACAATCCCAAAATCAGGCAAGCGGCCATGGTGGCCATGGGCCAGCAAGCCTATATCAATACCCAAGTGGGTGTGCCCGAGTTGGGTCGTTTGTGCCGAAGCATGTTCCCTTGCGGCACAAGCTATGCCGATGAAGAAACAGGTTATTTCACAGGCGTTGCCAATCCTGCCAAGGCCAAACAAATGTTGGCAGAAGCCGGCTACGACGGCACGCCTGTGACCTTGATGCGCCCCACCGATTTGGCCTCAATTGCCAAGTTGCCTTTGGTAGCCCAACAACAGTTGCAAGCAGCTGGTTTCAAAGTTGACTTCCAACAAATGGACTGGGCGACTTTGCTGGCACGCCGCGCTAAAAAGGATGCGCCTGCTCAAGGTGGTTGGAACATCTTTTTGACGGCTTGGACAGCCGGTGACATTACCAACCCATTGTCGATGGCCATGCTGAATGCCAAAGGTCAAAATGGTTGGTTTGGTTGGCAAGATGAGCCGCGTCTAGAGTACTTGAAGGGCCGTTTTGCTCGCACCACAGACGTTGCCGAGAAAAAGAAAATTGCCTCTGAAATTCAGCGCGTGGCCTTTGAAACCTCAACCCATGCACCATTGGGTCAGTACATCAGCCCAGCGGCTGTGCGCACCAATATCGCTGGCATGTTGGTCACGCCTGGCGTGCCGGTTCTTTGGAACATGAAGAAAAACTAAAGCATGCTTCAATTCCTGTTGCGCCGCATTGTTGCGGTGCTGCCGGTGCTGTTCGTGGTGTCACTGGTGGTGTTCCTCATTTTGAGGTTGGCCCCCGGTGATCCTGCCGCGGTGATTGCGGGCAACAGTGCGACCAACGAAGACATTGCCAAGATCCAAGTTCAATTGGGTTTGGATCGGCCGATTCCCGTTCAATACGGAATCTGGATGGGCAATGTGTTTCAAGGCGACTTGGGCTTCTCTTACTATTTGAACAAGCCGGTCACGGAGCTCATTGCGCAACGGGTTGAGCCCACCCTGTCTTTGGCTTTTGGCACCGTCATTTTGGCCATCTTGATTGCTGTACCGCTGGGCACGCTGGCTGCTTGGCGCATGGGCGGCTGGCTTGACCGCTTGCTGTCTGGGTTTTCAGTGGCAGGGTTTTCGGTGCCTGTGTTTGTCATTGGCTATTTGCTGATTTACTTGTTTGCCATTCGTTTGGAATGGTTGCCTGTGCAAGGCTACAAATCTCTTTCAGGTCCTTCGGCGGCAGGCCCTTGGGCTTGGATGCGACAACTGATCTTGCCTTGGATGACCTTGGCCATGATTTATGTGGCGCTCATTGCGCGGGTCACGCGGGCCAGTGTGTCAGAAGCACTGACCGAAGATTACATTCGCACGGCCCGCGCCAAAGGCATTACAGAATCTGCGGTGTTGTTGCGCCATGCATTGGCCAACGCCGCCGTGCCCATTGTGACGGTGGTGGGCATTGGCATTGCTTTGCTCATTGGCGGTGTGGTTGTCACAGAAACTGTGTATGCCATTCCCGGTTTGGGCTCACTCACTGTGGACGCTGTTTTGAACCGCGACTTCCCAGTCATTCAAGGCTTGGTGATGTTGTTCTCGGTCAGTTATGTGCTGATTAACTTGCTGGTTGATTTGAGTTATTTGGTGCTCGACCCAAGGATTCGTTACTGATGAACAACTTGCAACGCTTGTGGGCCAATGGCTCTGTTCAATTTGGCGTGGTGGTTTTAGGCGCCATGATTTGCGTGGCACTGCTGGCCCCATTTTTAGGCACGGTGGACCCGAGTGCCATGGACTCTAATTTCATCAACAAAGCGGTGGGTGTGTCAGGGCAGTTTGCATTGCTAGACGGCAGCACAGTGCCCCATACATTTTGGCTGGGCACTGACAGCTTTGGCCGTGACTTGTACAGCAGAGTGGTTTATGGAACGCGGGTTTCCTTGTGGGTCGGTGCTTGCACCGCTGTGCTGGCCTTGGTGTTGGGCGGCGGCATGGGCATGTTGGCCGGCTATTTCCGAACGGTGGATGCGGTCTTGATGCGTTTCATGGATGGCCTCATGGCCATTCCCGCCATTTTGTTGGCCATTGCTTTGGTCGCTGCTTTAGGCGCCACCATTTCGACGGTGGTGGTCGCCATTGCCATTCCAGAAGTGCCCCGTGTGACGCGGCTGGTTCGTTCCTTGGTGCTCAGTTTGCGCGAGGAGCCTTTTGTTGAAGCGGCTCGTGCCTTGGCCACGCCAACGCACATCATTTTGTTTCGGCATATCTTGCCCAATGCGCTGGCGCCTCTCATTGTGCAAGGCACCTTTGTGGCAGCTTCAGCGGTACTCACAGAGGCTATTTTGAGTTTCTTGGGTTTGGGACTGCCACCCGACATTCCAACTTGGGGCAACATCATGGCTGAAGGGCGCGTGCAGTTCAGTCAATATCCTGGCAATGTTTTGTACCCTGCTTTGTTTTTGGTACCCACGGTCTTGGCTGTGAATTTGTTGGGCGATGGCCTGCGCGATGTGCTCGATCCCAAATTCGCAAGACGAGGTACTTGATGTCAGACACCGTTTTGCAAATTAGCAATTTATCGGTGGCGCTGCCCAAGGGCGCCGATCGGTCGCATGCCATTGAGCAGATCAGCCTCAGCATTCAAAGAGGCCAAACTTTGTGTGTGGTGGGTGAATCAGGGTCGGGCAAATCTGTCATGGCAACGGCCGTCATGGGCTTGTTGGCCAAAGAATTGAAAGCCGATCACGGCGAAATTTTGCTGCAAGCTGAAGCGCTTCTCAAGGCGCCTCAGACTCGATTGCGTGAATTGCGAGGCCAAGCCATGGGCATGGTCTTTCAAGAGCCCATGACGGCGCTCAATCCGGTCATGCGCTGTGGTGATCAAGTGGACGAGTTGTTGGCCACGCACACCGATTGGTCATCCGAAAAACGCAAGGCGGAAGTTTTGCGTGTGTTTGAAAGCGTGAAATTGCCAGACCCGTTGCGCATGTACGGCAGTTTCCCGCATCAGCTCAGTGGCGGTCAAAGACAGCGCATTGTGATTGCCATGGCTGTTATTTTGAAACCGGCTTTGCTCATTTGCGATGAGCCCACCACCGCCTTGGATGTGACCACGCAAAAAGAAATTTTGAAACTCATTTCTCAGTTGCAAGCCGAGCAAGGTTGCGCGGTGCTGTTCATTACGCATGACATGGGCGTAGTGGCTGAAATTGCAGACCATGTGTTGGTCATGAACCAAGGCCGTGCGGTGGAGTCCGGCACTTGTGAGCAGGTCTTGAAGCACCCGCGTGAGACGTATACGCAAACGCTTTTGGCGGCCGTGCCCAGCATGACCCCGCCGCCGCCAAGGCCCGAGGCGCAAGGTGCTGCCATCTTGAAGGGCACCGCTGTGACGAAAACCTATGTGAGCCGAGATTGGCTAGGCCGAGGCCATGAAACGCATGCCCTGAAGGCGGCCAGCGTGGCCGTGCGAGCAGGCGAAACCATTGGCATTGTGGGTGAATCGGGCTCTGGCAAATCGACTTTGGCACGGTGCCTGATTCGATTGATTGACCCGACGGCAGGTGAGATTCATTGGGCCGAGCATGAAATTGCCACCTTGAGCGAAAGTCAATTGAGGCCTTTGCGCAGCCATGTGCAGGTGGTTTTTCAAGATCCCAATCGTTCATTGAATCCACGGCGCACCGTGGGCCAGTCCATTGTGGAAGGGGCGATTAACTTTGGCATGTCTGAAGACAAGGCGCGCCAATTGTCTGAAACCTTGATGCAACAAGTTCGCTTGCCGGTGGAGTCGCTCAGTCGCTATCCCACGCAATTCAGTGGTGGGCAACGCCAGCGTTTGGCCATTGCGCGTGCCTTGGCCTGTGAGCCCAAGGTGTTGGTGGCCGATGAGGCGGTGAGCGCGCTCGACGTGAGTGTGCAGGCGCAGATTCTCACTTTGCTGCGAGAAATTCAAGCGCGCTTGGGCCTGGGCATGCTGTTCATCACGCATGATTTGCGTGTGGCGGCTCAGCTTTGCGATCATGTGATCGTGATGCACCAAGGCAACATTGTGGAGGCAGGACGCACTGCAGATTTGTACGCTTCACCACAGCACGCGTACACGCGCAAATTATTTGAAGCAGCGCCGCCTGCTATTTTTTAATCGCTTTATTCCATCTCAAACAACTGTCATGACACGCATTTTGATCGCTGGTTATCAGCATGAGACCAATACCTTTGCACCCAGCTTGGCCGATTGGACGGCGTTCAATCGCGGTGAATCTTTTCCGGCTTTCATGCGCGGGCAGGCGGTGATTGAGCAACTCACGGGTATCAACATTCCCATTGCCGGCTTCATCGATGTGGCCAAGCGTTTGCACTGGGAGCTTGTGCCTTCTGCCTGGGGGGGTGCCACACCTTCTTCGTATGTGACCAAAGATGCGTTTGAGCGCATCAGCCAAGCCATTTTGGAGGATGTGCAGCGTGCCTTGCCCCAAGGCTTGGACGGTGTGTATTTGGATTTGCATGGTGCAGCAGTGGCAGAAAATGCGGACGACAGCGAAGGTGAATTGATTTCGCGCATTCGGCAGTTGGTCGGACCCGCCATGCCCATCATTGCCAGCCTTGATTTACACGCCAATGTGACCAAGCGGATGCTGGCGCTCAGTGATGGTTTGGTTTCATACCGCACTTATCCGCACATTGACATGGCCGATACGGGTGAGTTGGCTGCGCAACTCATGCAGCGCCGTTTAAAGCTGGGCCGCAAAGAACCCATGCATGCAAAGCGTTTCCCGTATTTGATTTCTTTGAATGCCCAAAGTACTTGGATGGAGCCTGCCAAAACGGCCTATGAGCAATTGCTGGCACTCGACCATGACTCGGGCGTGATGCTGAGTTTTTGCATGGGCTTTCCTGCCTCTGATTTCGACGAATGTGGACCTGTGGTGTGGGGGCATGGCGAACAAGCTGAAAAAGTGGTTGAACAACTTTTCCAATCGGTCAGCCCGCCATCGCTCTGGCAACCTGAATGGTTGCCTGCTCGCGAAGCGGTGGTTCAGGCCATGGCCAAAGCAGCCACATCCTCTTTGCCAGTGGTCATCGCCGATACCCAAGACAATCCGGGCGCAGGCGGCGACAGCAACACCACAGGCATGTTGCATGCCTTGCTGCAACAAGGTGCGGGCAAGGCTTATCCAAATCAGGTGGCGCTGGGTTTGCTGTTTGACCCCGATGTCGCCAAGATGGCGCACGAGGCAGGTATTGGTGCGCAAATCAATTGCGCGCTGGGCAAAGCAGTGCCCATTTTTACGGGGCAGCTGAGTGATGCACCAGTGCAAGCCAGGTTCACAGTCAAAGCGCTCAGCGATGGCAAATGTGTTTTAAAAGGCCCTATGATGACGGGCGTCACCGTGCAAATGGGCCCCAGCGCTTGCTTGGAAATTGAAGGTATTTTGGTGGCTGTGGTCAGCGGCAAAATGCAATTGCTAGACCGTGAGTTATTGCGCACCGTGGGCATTCATGCTGAAACCATGAAGATCGTGGTGGCCAAAAGTTCCAACCACTTCCGCGCAGACTTCACGCCCATCGCTTCTCAAGTCATTGTGGCCAAAGCGCCTGGCCCCATGGCGGCAGACCCCGGCGATTTGCCTTGGAAAAAACTCAGCCCTCAAACTAGGACACGACCATGACCGCTCACAACACACCCACAGATTTGACGCAATGCACAGCAGATCAATTGCTGCATCTGTACCGAAGTGGCCAAGCTTCTCCTGTGGATGCAAGCAAAGCCTTGTTGGCGCGCATTGAGAAACTCAATCCCAAGCTCAACGCATTCACATTGGTCGATGAAAAAGTGGCCATGAACTGCGCCAAGTCGAGCGAGGCCAAGTGGCAAGCGCATCGCAAAGCAGCGCTGCATGGTGGCGCAGAGGTGGGCGCGTTGGAAGGCGTGCCTGCATCCATCAAAGATTTGATTCTGACGCGCGGTTGGCCCACATTGCGTGGAAGCCGTACCATCGATCCCAATCAGGCTTGGGACGTCGACGCGCCAGTCACAGCGCGCTTGCGTGAATCTGGCGCCGTGTTGTTTGCCAAAACCACCACCCCTGAATTTGGTTGCAAAGGTGAAACCAATTCGCCCGCCACAGGCATTACCCGCAACCCTTGGAACACCGATAAAACACCAGGCGGCTCTTCTGGCGGTACCGCTGCTGCGGTCGCTGCAGGTTTGGGGCCGATCGGCGTGGGCACTGACGGCGCGGGCAGTGTGCGCATACCAGCGGCTTTCTGCGGCAACTTTGGTTTGAAGCCCAGCTTTGGCCGTGTGCCTGCATACCCACTTTCACCGTTTGGTTCGGTGGCGCATCTGGGCCCCCACACCATGAGCGTGCGCGATGCTGCGCTCATGATGAATGTCATGAAACAACCCGACGCCCGCGATTGGACATCCTTGCCGCCAGATGCAACAGACTACTGCGTGGGTTTAGAAGACGGCATTCGCGGTTTGCGCATTGCCTTTTCACCTACCTTGGGCTATGCCAAAAATATTCACCCTGATGTGGCGGCCGCAGTCGAGGCTGCTGTGAAAGTTTTGCAAAGTTTGGGCGCGCATGTCGAGCAAATTGACCCTGGCTTTGATGACCCGCTGGACATTACAACTGGCTTGTGGTTCTTGGGTGCGCTCTCAGTTTGGAATGGTCTCTCGGCTGAGCAACAAGCTTTGGCCGATCCTGATTTCAAAGCCGAAGCTTTGCTGGGTCAAAAACTCAGTGCCATGGATGTGCAGCAATTGAATTTAAAGCGCGGTGTGTTGGGTTCGCACATGCGCCAGTTCATGCAGAAATACGATTTGTTGGTCACGCCCTCAGTGTCCGTGCCAGCATTTGATGCACGCCCTGCAGGTCAACAAGCCATGACGCCCGAAGCCATGTTGGGCTGGACGCCGTTTAGCTATCCCTTCAACCTCACACAGCAACCTGCTTCTACCATTCCTTGTGGCCTTACCAAAGATGGCTTGCCAATTGGTTTGCAATTTGTAGGCCGCATGTTTGACGATGCCATGGTGCTCAGGGCTTCGCGTGCTTATGAATCTGTGTGCCCTATTCCACGCCCACCCATTTAAGCAATTTTTTCAAACGCTACCAACTTCGGCACGTTGGGCGCAATCCAAATAGAGCGTGTGTGCGGCAACATGATGATGCCGGCCACGCTTTCAACGCGGGCTTCGGGCGGCATGGCGGGATCGGGGCTTCGGCAAATAGACCAGAGGCCGTCTGACTCATCGCGCAGGAAGTTTTGCAGTTCTTCAAAGCCAATGCGTTGGCCCTGCTTCACCGCCGCTGCATGGCGCAGACCGCTGATCAAACGAGGCGCGCTGGACAGCGCCAAACCCATGGGCGATTGTTGATCGCTCAAGCTTTCACACAAGAAATGGTTGGAGTGCACCACGCACCCATCGACAGGTTTCACTTCACCCCAACCCCCCGGTGAAATTTCAAAACACGCCACCTCACCCATGTCGTCTGCCACGGGAATGTTGGAGGCTGCGCCAAATTTCAAAGTTTGAATTCGAGCCAGTGCCAAACGCGCTTGCGCCACAGACTGACAAGACAACAAATGCCTGAGCACCACATGCACAGGCACCCCCGGCGTGGCGCCATCTTTGATTGAGCGCAAAATGTTCAAGCCAATGGCCAAGCCGCCTTCGCTCATCCCAATCTTGGCCAGCATGCCGCCTTCGGTGAGGGTGGTGAAAGTGCGGCCTTGTTCGTCATAAGATTGAAGAATGACCAAGGCGGGGCGTTGCCGGCCCACCCAATCCCAATTTTGCGAAAACCATGCGTGGCCATCTGCACTGCCCAAAGCATTGACGCACAAGGACGTGCATTCGCCTTCCTTCCAAACGTCTTTCAAAGCGTTTTCGCCTTCAGCTTCTAGCGTCCAATCGGGCAGCCCCATGGCGGTGTTGGCCACCAAGGCCATGGCCGACTCTTGCGTGTCATCGCTTAAAAAGTTGGGCGGCAATATTTCTGTTCGGCAATTGAGCGCCAAAATGTCTTCGAGCTTTAAAGCAGCGCCATCGGCCATGCCCTGCATCTCGTGTATCAGTGCAGGGTCAAGTGCTTGAATGACCGATGTGTAGGTTTTGGCACGCTCACAAGCATCTGTCCAAGAGATGCCACAGGTGGCAAACAAACGTGCGTAGGTGATGCGACTGTGCTGGGCTTGAAGGGCGCTGGTCTTGCCAAATTCAAGGCCTCTTTCATAGGCGGACAGACTTTTTGAGATTTTGATTAAAGGGAACATAAAAATCATTATCATCCGCATATGACTTTTTTGGCAATCGACGTCGGCAACACGCGCTTGAAGTGGGCACTTTACGACCGGCCGCATACCCAAGCCAATGTGTTGGCGCAGGGTGCGGAATTTTTAGAGAACATCGAAACCCTTGCCGAAGGGCCTTGGGCCAGTTTGGCAGCGCCTCAGTACATGCTGGGTTGCGTGGTGGCTGGAGACGCCGTGAAGCGGCGTGTTCAAGAGCAAATGGAACTTTGGGATGTCTCCCCTCAGTGGGTGGTCTCTTCCAGTGCAGAAGCCGGTGTCAGCAATGGCTATGACCATCCCACCCGCTTAGGATCAGACCGCTGGGTGGCCATGGTGGGAGCGCGCCATCGCATGTTGGCCAAGGGGCTGGAAAAACCTTTGGTGGTGGTCATGGTGGGCACTGCCGTCACGGTGGAAGCCCTTGATCAGCATGGCAAATTTTTAGGCGGTTTCATATTGCCAGGGCACGGCATCATGTTGCGCGCCTTGGAGTCGGGTACAGCCGGATTGCACGTCCCAACGGGTGAAGTCAGGCCCTTTCCCACCAACACCAGCGACGCCCTCACCAGTGGCGGCACCTATGCCATTGCTGGTGCCTGTGAGCGCATGGTGCATCATTTAAGAGAGCACACAGGCTTGGAGCCGCAATGTGTGATGACCGGTGGTGCGGGTTGGAAAATGGCCCCCAGCATGGCCATTCAATTTGAATTGGTTGACAGTCTTATTTTTGACGGTCTGTTGAAGCTGGCGCAAACACGTTTTACGTGAGGGCTTCAAGCCGCATCGGGCGAATAGGCGTTGGTCAATTGCATCAAATGCGCGCGCTCTTGTTCATTTTCCAAGTAGGGTGCTAACAGCAAGAGCACATGCCGCGCACCGCGCGCTAGCGCATCGCCCGCACTCTCAGGTTCCATGGCGTGGCGTGGGTTGCGCACGTATTCATAACTGAGCCAGTAAGTGACAACCACAGACATGCTGGCCGACAAGGTGGTGAAAGTCTCGGGCTCGTTGCGAATGTGGCCTTGGTTGGCCAAAGCTTGCAGCAATTGATGCAGCGATGAAGTTTTAACTTCTAAGATGTGTTTGAAGTTGGTTTCCAAATGCCGATTTTTAGACAGCAGATCGTTCAAGTCGCGGTACAAAAACCGGTGCGCCCAAATCAGCTCAAACAAAGAATGTAAAAAGAACCAAGCGTCTTCCACATCTTTCACATCTTGGCTGGCGTCTAGCAACTTCAGAATGTCTGACTTGTAGTTGTCAAACAGGTGGCTGACCAATTGGTCTTTGGCGGGAAAGTGGTAATACAAATTGCCGGGGCTGATGTTCAACTCAGATGAAATCAGCGTGGTCGACACATTGGGCTCGCCATAGCGATTGAACAAGTCTAAAGAGACTGTTGCAATTCGCTCAGCGGTGCGTCGAGGGGCTTTTTTAACCATGCTGGTGCTACTTGGCAGCCTTGGTGGATTTAGCAGCAGGTCGTTTTCGGGGAGGTGCCTTAGGCGTTGAAGTTGCCGCTTGTTTGGCCAATGCTGCCTCTAGGGCTGCCACGCGCTCTTGTAAATCAGCCACTTCTTGGGCTGTGGGCAGGCCTAAACTTTTGAGCGCACGCGCCACACGGTCTTCAAACAAATGCTCTAGTCGGTCGACCTTGACAGCCATGGGTTGAACAAGGCCAGCGCTCAGGCCTTTCGTCATTTGGCTGAAGTGGGCGGCAGCCTCGTGTATTTTTTCTTGGGCTGCAGCTTGCGACTTGCGCTGAAAGGCCAAGCCATCCGCCACCAAGGCTTCAAAGGTCTTGCTGCCTTGGGCTCTGGCCTGCGCTTGAGCTTGTGCCATGGCGCCCAGACCCGCTAACCAAATGTCTTTAGAGCCCGCGCTGTGCTCGGGTTCGCTTGGAGGGATTGCGCTTTTTGGGGGCTTTTTAGGTGCAGTGGGGGCCATGGAAACTCCGAACTTCTGAGGTTGACCAGTAAAGCCTCACTTTAACCGCTGTGGCAATGCCTGCCAAGGCTTCTAAAATACAGTTTTGGAAAGAAAAAACATGTCCGTTCTCATAACCGGCGGGGCAGGCTTCATTGGTGCCAATTTTGTCTTGGACTGGGTGGCCCACACCGATGAAACCATCGTCAATTTGGACAAGCTCACCTACGCTGGTAACTTAGAGTCCTTGGCTTCCTTGAAAAACAATCCGCGGCATGTGTTTGTGCAAGGTGACATTGGCGATGTGGCGCTCTTGCCCAAATTGCTGGCTGAACACCAGCCCCGTGCCGTTTTGAATTTTGCCGCTGAAAGCCATGTGGACCGCTCCATTCATGGCCCTGGAGAGTTCATTGAAACCAACATTGTGGGCACCTTCCGTTTGTTGGAATCGGTGCGGGGCTACTGGCATGGCTTGCATGCTGAAGCGCAAAGTCAGTTTCGCTTTTTGCATGTGTCGACCGATGAGGTGTATGGCAGCCTTGCACCGCAAGACCCTGCGTTTACAGAACACCACCAGTACGAGCCAAACAGTCCTTACAGCGCCAGCAAAGCCGCCAGCGATCATTTGGTACGTGCATGGCATCACACCTATGGTTTGCCGGTGGTCACCACCAATTGCAGCAACAACTATGGCCCTTTGCATTTTCCTGAGAAACTCATACCGCTCATGATTGTCAATGCCTTGGCAGGTAAGCCTTTGCCGGTGTACGGCGATGGCATGCAGGTGCGCGATTGGTTGTATGTGAAAGACCACTGCAGCGCCATTCGGCGTGTGTTGGAAGGCGGCCGCTTGGGTGAAACCTACAACGTGGGCGGCTGGAACGAAAAGCCCAACATTGAGATTGTGAAAACGGTGTGTGCCTTGCTCGATGAGTTGCGTCCCCGCGCTGATGGGGCCAGTTACACCACGCAAATTTCTTATGTGAAAGACCGACCGGGTCACGACAGACGTTACGCCATCGACGCACGCAAGTTAGAAAAAGAATTGGGTTGGAAACCGGCAGAAACTTTTGAGACCGGCATTCGCAAAACGGTGGCTTGGTATTTGGAAAACACCGAATGGGTGGCGCACGTGCAAAGTGGCGCTTATCGCGATTGGGTTTCTAAGCAATACACGGCTTGAACCCCCAAGTTAGCACTTCATGAAAATTTTATTGCTCGGCAAAAATGGCCAAGTGGGTTGGGAGTTGCAGCGCAGCTTGGCACCTTTGGGTGAATTGCTGGCGCTTGATCGAAGCAGCACCTCGCATTGTGGTGATTTGAGCAACTTAGAGGGACTGGTTGACACAGTTCGCACGGTTCGGCCAGATGTGGTGGTCAATGCCGCCGCCTACACCGCCGTTGACAAGGCCGAATCAGATTCTCAGACGGCGTTTTGGGTGAATGAACTTGCGCCTGAAGCTTTGTCTGGTGCTTGCGCCGCCATGGGCGCTTATTTGGTTCACTTCTCGACCGATTATGTGTTTGATGGCTCAGGACAAAAGCCCTGGCTTGAAACCGACGCCACAGGGCCTTTGAATGTTTACGGGCACAGCAAACTGGCGGGAGAAAAAGGCATTGCGCAACGTGCTTCTAAGCATCTTATTTTGCGGACCAGTTGGGTGTATGGCACCGAGGGCGGCAATTTTGCCAAGACCATGTTGCGCTTGGCCCAGGAGCGCGAACGCATGACGGTGATCAATGACCAGTTTGGCGCGCCCACTGGGGCCGCTTTATTGGCAGATGTCACGGCATTGGCCCTGCAAGCATCGAAACCTTTGACAGGTATCTATCATTTGGCCGCGGCTGGCGAGACCACTTGGTATGCCTACGCAGAATATGTGTTGGCCAAAGCCAAGCAGATCAAGCCCAGCTTGCACTATGCGGTCAAGGATTTGGTGGCGGTGCCCACGTCTGATTTCCCCACGCCTGCCGCGCGCCCCCTCAATTCTCGGCTCAACTGCAGTCGCTTGGAACAAGCGCTCCAGATCAAGTTGCCACCCTGGCAAGCGGGCGTGGACGCGATGTTGACAAAAATTTTGTGAACTTGGGGCAGGGGTGGGGCACAAAGCCTCAAAAGTGTTCACAATACGGCTCTGGATGCCTTCCATCCCATGAGCAAGCGCTGACTTGCATGTTTCCACTTTGACGGCCCATCATGACTGACAACGACTCTTTGGCTCACATTTCTCCTCGCGACAAAGCGGAAATCTTGGCGCAAGCCTTGCCCTACATTCGCAAGTTCCATGGCAAAACATTGGTCATCAAATACGGTGGCAATGCCATGACCGATCCTGCCTTGCAAGCCGACTTTGCGGAAGATGTGGTGCTGCTGAAGTTGGTGGGCATGAACCCTGTGGTGGTTCATGGCGGCGGCCCGCAAATTGAAACCGCCCTGAACCGCTTGGGCAAAAAAGGCGAGTTCATTCAGGGCATGCGCGTGACCGATGCCGAAACCATGGAGGTGGTCGAGTGGGTCTTGGCCGGTGAAGTGCAACAAGACATTGTGGGTCTCATCAACCAAGCAGGCGGTAAAGCAGTGGGCCTAACAGGGCGCGACGGCGGCATGATTCGCGCCAAGAAACTCAAAATGGTCGACAACGCCGACCCTTCTAAAGAATACGACGTGGGCCAAGTGGGCGACATCGAGTCGATTGACCCCAGCGTGGTCAAAGCTTTGCAAGACGACGCATTCATCCCCGTCATCAGCCCCATTGGCTTTGGCGAAAACAACGAAAGCTACAACATCAATGCCGATGTGGTGGCTGGCAAATTGGCCAGTGTGCTCAGAGCCGAAAAATTAGTCTTGCTGACCAACACGCCAGGTGTGTTGGACAAGCAAGGCAATTTGCTCACCGATTTGAGTGCGCGGCGCATTGACGAGTTGTTTGCCGATGGCACCATCAGCGGTGGCATGTTGCCCAAAATCAGTGGCGCCTTGGATGCCGCCAAAAGTGGTGTCAATGCGGTTCACATCATTGACGGCCGCGTGCCGCATGCCATGTTGCTAGAGATTTTGACCGACCAAGCTTTCGGCACCATGATTCGAAGCCATTGAGCAGGAGATTTTCATGAACACAGAAACAAACTCCGAGAATTTGCCAGATCAAGATGCGTCGAGTGCCCCTGAGGCGCCCACCCGCAAACGCCCCAAGCCCGGTGAACGCCGCCTGCAAATTTTGCAAACCTTGGCGGGCATGCTGGAGCAGCCTGGTGCAGAGCGCATTACCACCGCGGCTTTGTCGGCCAAGTTGGGTGTGAGCGAAGCGGCTTTGTACCGTCACTTCGCCAGCAAAGCGCAAATGTTTGAAGGCCTGATTGATTTTGTCGAGCAATCGGTGTTTGCGTTTGTGCGTCAAATTGCCGACCGCGAGCCTGCAGGCCCTGCGCAAGTGGCGCGCACCATTGCGCTCATTCTTCAATTTGCAGAAAAGAACCCTGGCATGGCACGCGTCATGACCGGCGATGCTTTGGTGTTTGAAAATGAGCGACTGCAAGAGCGCATGAACTTGTTGTTCGACAAACTTGAAAGCGCGTTCAAGCAATCATTGCGCGATGGTGGACCTCAAAGCGAGACACCCACGGTGGATGCGCAAGTGACAGCGTCTTTGTTGGTGGCCTTCATGATGGGCCGCATGCAACGCTTTGCGCGCTCGGGCTTTAAGCGTTTGCCTTCTGAGAATTTGCAGGCTTCCTTGGCGCGCGTTCTCTAAACTTTACCAGCCCCAAAAAGCGCAGACGTGTTGCAGCGATTTTCATGCGATGACTGAAGAGAGGTCAGATGAAAAGGCGGACAACTTAGGCGTCTAGTGTGAGAAAAAATTGAAGGGTGCCATCAACGCCCAAATGCAAAACTTGATGGTGCCAATACGTGACCCGCTCATGCCATTCATTGGACTGCGGCAATTCTGAACCCCACAAGTCTTCGCGACTCAGCAATGCCTGAACGCACGCTGCGGGTGTGGCCACTTGCGCAGCGCCGATGGCCTTCAAGCTCTCTGCTTGCGGATCGTTCAAAGCATAGGCTTGGCCTTTTTCGTCTACGCCCAAGGTGTAGCGCAAAAAAACAGCGGCTGCAAGTGCATGGTTTTCAAACGATTCACCCTTGGCAATTTGGCCCAGTACAGAAGGCGGCCAGCGCTGCGGTATTTTTTGGGAACTGTCAGTGGCAATTTGATGCACACTGTGTTTTAAAAAGGGATTGCCAAAACGTTGGATCAATGCATCACGGTACTCGGCCCAATCGGTACGACTTAAATGCGGCGCCACTTCACTTGTCATGAGGCGGTAGACAAACTCACGAATGTGATGCGCACCAATGCAGTCGGCAATGTGGGCTCTGCCAGTGACAGCTCCCATGAGTGCCATGGCCGAATGACTGCCGTTCAGCATGCGCAACTTGGCCTCTTCATAACTGTGCACTTGTGAGGTGACTCGAACGCCGCACTTGCACAGCAGTGCTGCGTCGCTGGGGTCAACGAAGTTGTCTTCAATGACCCATTCCCAAAATGTTTCGGTGCTCAGGGCGCATTCGTCTTGCATGCCCAGTGCCGCTTTGGCGGCCGATGCCACTTCATCGGTGGCCGCAGGCACGATGCGATCAACCATGCTGCAAGGAAAGGCGCAATGAGTCTCGATCCATTTCACAAGCTCTGCATCTTGAGTGGTGGACGCGGCATGAATGATGGCTTTGAGTTTGTGGCCATTGCCTTGCAAATTGTCACACGACGCAATGGTGAGGCCAGTTAGGCCTGCAGCATGGCGCAAACTCAAGCCGTCAATCAGCAATTGCGCCAAGGCGGGTGTGTAGCCTTTTTCCGTCACAGTGAGTGTGATCCAACGGGTGCTTGGAGCGGCAATGGCGTTCAAGACATTCTGGCGTTCGGTGGTGGCCACGCTGGTTTGCCAAAGTGCACCTGGCACGTTCCATTCAATGCCTGTTGCACCTGCCACGCGCACCGCATACAAGCCGTCTTGTGCGCGCAGTTTGTTCACAAGTCCCGGTTGGGTCATGCCCACGCCATGAATGCCCCAGCGCATATCGCCTTCTCGAAGCAGCTGATCGAACACCATGGCTTGGTGCGCGCGGTGAAACGCGCCTAAGCCCAAATGCAGCACACCCGGCTGGGCAGAATTTGGCGCGTAGGCCGGTGTTTGAACAGACTTGGAAACCAGGGGCAGCGTGGCGCGCGAGAGCTTCAGTTCAGGCATGCCGTTTTTTCAGCTTGTCTTCTGAAGCCTGAATTTCGGCCCAAGTGGCGTCGTCAATCCATATGCCATTTTTCACACGCTCGGCGCGCGCGGCACGCTCGGGTTCGCCGGCTGTCAGCACACCTGAAGTGCCTGGCGCATCTGGACTTTTGCGCAACCAATCTTCAAACGCCAAGGCTTCTTTTTCAAAGGAAGCTTGCGTGCCCAAGCGAACGGGGTCAATCAGCATGACCAGCATGCCATTTAAGACGGCGCGTTTGTGATCGGCTTCACGGTGCCACGTGTCGCCGCCTGTGAGGGCACCACCCAACAATTCGCAGGCCATGGCCATGCCAAAACCTTTGTGTTCACCAAAGGTCATGAGGGCGCCATACAAGCCATTGGATTGCGGCACCACCACCACACCCGGATCGTTGGTGGGGTGACCGTTTTCATCGATCAAATAACCGTTGGGTACTTGCTCGCCTTTGTTGTGCGCCACACGCATCTTGCCTTGGGCCACACGGCTGGTGGCAAAGTCAAGCACGAAGGGCGGGCGATTGCCCATGGGCACGCCGATACAGCAGGGATTGGTGCCAAAGCGGCCATCGCCACCGCCAAAAGGCGCTACGACGGGTCGTGACAACACGTTGACAAAATGCATCGATACCAAACCTTGCGCCACTGCCATTTCTGCAAAGTGACCAATGCGGCCCAAGTGATGCGAGCGACTGAGCGCCACAGTGCACACACCATGTTGCTTGGCGCGTTCAACGCCCATTTGCATGGCTTGCACGCCCGTGATTTGACCGTAGCCACGTTGGCCATCTAAGTTGAGCAGTGGGCCCGTATCGAGCACCACTTTGACGCCGGTGTTGGGGCTCAGGCCACCTTCAAGCACCGCGTCGACATAGCGCGGCACCATGCCCACACCATGCGAGTCATGGCCACTTAAGTTGGCCATGACCAAATTGGCGGCCACTTGTTCAGCTTCGGCCACTTCACTGCCAGCCATTTGAATGATGTGGCTAATTTGTTGACGCAGTTGATCTGCTGGAACGCAATGACTCATAAGTAAACTTTCAAATTACATGACCGCGCCAACTTGCCAAGGCACAAACTCATTTTGCCCGTAGCCATGTTGTTCGCTCTTGGTGGGTTCGCCAGAGGCTGCTTTCAAAATCATGTCGAAAATGCGCTGACCCATTTCAGCAACGCTGCTGCTGCCGTCGACAATCTCGCCGCAGTTCAGGTCGATGTCGTCCGATTGTTTTTTCCACAACGCAGAGTTGGTAGAAAATTTCAAACTGGGGGAGGGTGCACAGCCATATGCGCTACCACGACCCGTGGTGAAGCAAATCAGATTGGCACCACCGGCCACTTGACCTGTCGCGCTGACGGGGTCGTAGCCAGGGGTGTCCATGTAGACAAAGCCATGCGTGTTGACGGGTTCAGCGTATTCATAAACCGCTTGCAAATTGCTGGTGCCGCCTTTGGCCACAGCGCCCAAAGATTTTTCCAAAATGGTGGTCAAGCCGCCCGCCTTGTTGCCGGGCGAGGGGTTGTTGTTCATCTCGCCGCCGTTCATGGCGGTGTAGTCTTCCCACCACTTGATGCGCTCGATCAATTTGGCCGCCACTTCAGGCTTGACTGCACGCCGTGTGAGCAAATGCTCCGCGCCATAAATTTCGGGTGTTTCACTCAAGATGGCGGTGCCGCCGTGGGCCACCAACAGGTCTACCGCAGCGCCTAGCGCAGGGTTGGCGCTGATGCCCGAATAGCCGTCAGAGCCGCCGCATTGCAAGCCCACCGTGATGTGCGCTGCACTGCAAGGCTGGCGCGCATAGGCGTTGGCTTTGGGCAACATTTCTCGCACCAGTGCAATGCCTTTTTCAACGGTTTGGCGTGTGCCGCCACTGTCTTGAATGTTGAACACTTTGAGGTTTTCGCCAGCGCGCAAACTGCCGTGTTCTAGCCAACTGCTGAGCTGATTGGCCTCACAGCCCAAGCCCACCACCAGCGCGCCCCAAAAATTGGCATGCGTAGCGTAGCCGGTCAAAGTGCGCTGCAGCAGTTGCATGCCCATCCCTTCCGTGGCCATGCCGCAGCCGGTGCCGTGCGTTAAGGCCACCACGCCATCGACATTGGGAAAATCGGCCAAAGCTGCAGGGTTATTGCGGCGAGAAAAATGATCGGCAATGGCCCGCGCCGCGGTGGCCGAACAATTGACAGTCGACAAAATACCAATGTAGTTGCGCGTGGCCACACGCCCATCGGGGCGAACGATGCCCATGAAGGTGGCGTCTAGCTTGGCAGCTTCAGGTTTGACATCTTGGCCCACCGCATAGTCGCGGTCAAATTGACCTTTGTCTGGGCCCATGTTCAAGTTGTGCGTGTGCACATGTTCGCCCGCTGCAATGGCTTGGCTGGCAAAGCCAATGATTTGGTTGTAGCGCCGCACGGCTTGGCCAGCAGCCACGGCATGCAGCGCCACTTTGTGTCCGGGTGGGACCAAGCCGCGCACAGGCACACCTGCGACCGTTGAGCCGCTGATCAATTGCGCACGCGCAATGACGACGTCATCGGCAGGATGGAGTTGGATGAATTGATTCATTCGTGTCAAAGTTAAAGCGGTTAATAAACCAAACGAGGCAACCACAAGACCACACTGGGCACGTAGGTGATCACAATCAAGCTGCCCAGCAAAGGCACGAGCCAGGGCAAGATGGCAATGGTGGTGCGCTCTACGCTGAGATTGGCCACACGCGCCAACACAAACAAGACCATGCCCATAGGGGGGTGCAGCAAACCAATCATCAAATTGAGCACCATGACCAAGCCAAAGTGAATCAAGTCAATGCCCAGTTTCTGGCAAATAGGAACCAAGATGGGAACCAAAATGGTGATGGCAGCGGTAGGCTCCAAAAAGCAACCCACAAAAAGCATCAACAAATTGGCCAGCAATAAAAACATCCAAGGCTCTTGCGTAAAGCCCAGCACCCACGCACCGATGGCCGCTGTCACGCCGGTGGCCGTGAGCATCCAACCAAATATGCTGGCAGCCGCCACAATGAACAACACCGTTGCGGTGGTCTCTACGGTGTCCAAGCAAACCTTGACGAACATTTTCAAGTTCAAGGTGCGGTACCAAAAAAAGCCCAGAATCAAAGCCCATACGCAAGCGGCAATGGCCCCTTCAGTGGGCGTGAAGACGCCGGTGGTCATGCCGCCAATCAACAGCACCGGCGTCATGATGGGCAGCACAGCCTGAAAATCAAAAATTTTATCGGCAGCAAACAGCAAGACCAAAGCGCCCAACACCGTCCACTGCGGGTGCAGGCCAAGGCCTTGAATCAGCCACCACACCAGCAAGGGCCAGCCCGCCACCACCGCGGTCTCGGCCAGCGCTTTGAGCACGCGCGGCCAACTGAACTTGGTATCGGCGCCCCAATTGTTTTTATGAGCAAAGTAAGCCACGGTGGCCATCATCAACAGGGCCATCAACACGCCGGGCAAGATGCCAGCCAAGAACAAAGAGCCCACCGACACATTGGCCATCATGCCGTAGATCACAAAGGGCAAGCTCGGCGGAATGATGGGTCCCAAGGTAGCCGATGCCGCTGTTACGCCAACTGCAAATTCAGTGCTGTAGCCATGGTCTTTCATGGCTTTGATTTCGATGGTGCCCAAGCCCGCGGCGTCAGCGATGGCGGTGCCACTCATGCCGGCAAACACCACCGAGCCAACCACATTGACATGGCCTAGACCGCCTTTGAGCCAACCGACCAAGGCCAAAGCGTAGTTGTAGATGCGGTTGGTGATGCCCGCGTTGTTCATCAAATTGCCGGCCAAAATGAAGAAGGGAACCGCCAACAGGGGAAAGCTGTCGATGCCCGAAATCATGCGGTGAATCACCACCAGCGGGGGCGAACTGTCGTGGGTAAACAGGTAGATGAGCGAGGCACCAGCCATGGCAATGGCCACCGGGATGCCGCCGCTCATGAGTAACAAAAAGATAATTTTCAGCATGCAAGCCTTAAAGGGTAAAGCGCTTCATCAGCGGTCGCTCATGACAGATTCGGGACGCTCTAAAACGGTGTAACCGCGTTGCCAGTGAATTTTCAAAACCCAAACAGCGCGCAGACACATGGCGACAAAACCGAACAAACACACGCCATACACCCAGTTCATGGGCAAGTCGACGATGGTCATCTTGGAGTTGCCCAATTTGTCCATCATTTGCACGGTCAAAAAACTGGCGGTTGCAAAGAAAACCACCCGCAACACATCGACAAGCAAACTCATGGCGCGACTGAGCCAGCGCGGCATGAAGCGGTAGAAAAAATCGACTTGGATGTGGTTGTTCTTGGCTACACCGATGGTGGCGCCCGTGAACACGGTGGCAATCAGCAAGTAGCGAGCAATTTCCTCGGTCCACGAGGCTGAATTGTTCAGCACATAGCGGGTGAAAAATTGGTAGAAAACCGTGACAGCCAAAAGCCAAAAAAAGCCCAGTGCAACCCAGGCTTCAATCGGTGTGCCGGAGAGGTCCACCGCTTCGTCTTGCGCGTGGAACTCTCCGTCTTCGCCCATCACACGGGGCATGTCGTCAATGGTGGACATGTGTCTTACTTGATGGAAACCACGCGGTCCCAGTCTTTCTTGTCTAATTTCATAGAAGGAAAGTCAATCGCTTTGAGGACGCGTTGCTGAAAGTCATTGCGGTCGACATTGATGATGTTGATGCCTTTCTTCTTGAATTCTTCGACCAGCTCGACTTCACGTTTGCGGATTTGAGCGCTGGCTCTGTCCGCTGCTTCTTGCGTGACTTCGCCCAAGATTTTTTGCTCAGCAGGGGTCATTTTGCTCAAGGCGCCAGGGGCCACCACGGTGAGCAATGCGTCGGCAATGTGGCCGGTCAGGATGATGTGCTTTTGCACTTCATAAAACTTCTTGGCTTCAATGGTGGGCAGTGGGTTTTCTTGTGCGTCCACTGTGCCGTTTTGCAATGCCAAATAAACTTCAGCAAAAGCAATGGGGGTGGGGTTGGCGCCGCAGGCCCTGGGCAATGCGGTGTAGGCCGGTGCGTCAGGTACGCGCATTTTCAGGCCCTTCATTTCGTCACAATTTTTGAAAGGTTTGTTGCTGGTGGAGTGGCGCACGCCGTAGTAAGTCATGGCTGTGATGGTGTTGCCGTTGGTGGCTTTTTTGTAGCCCTCCGCCAGTTCCTTGAAAATATCGCTCTTGCCATATTTCAGGACATGGTCTGCATCGCGAAATGTGAACGGGTAGTAGTTGACCGCCAAGCGTGGATAGGCGTTGGCGGCAAAGGAAGCGCCGGTCAGGATGATGTCCACGGTGCCCAGTTGCAGGCCTTGGTTGATGTCGCTTTCTTTGCCCAAGCTGGAGGCTGGGAAGACTTGAATTTCAAACTTGCCGTTGGTGCGTTTTTTAAATTCTTCTGCGGCCCACACCGAAGAGGTGTGAAAGGGCTCAGAAGATTCGTAAACGTGCGCCCACTTCAATTTGGTTTGCGCTTGCGCAACGCCGCTGCCCATGGCGCCTAAAAGGCCCAGCGCAATGGCGCTGGCCGTCGCGATCGATTTCAATGCATTTCGTTTGGTGGTCATGTTGTCTCCTTGAGGTTAGATAAGATGTTGAGTTGCTGGCGAAAAACTAAGATCGGGAAGGTGCGCTTCGCCAGCTAGCGCTGAATCGTTTATGGGCTTGTCGCAAATGCTTTTGCATGCTTTTGCGAGCAGCCTGTGGGTTGCGTGTTTGGATGGCCGTCAATACCTCTTTGTGCTCAGCAATGGCAGCAACCCAAGAGGCTGGCGATTCAAAATAATCACCCAGACGCGCAAACAAGGGGCCGTTTCTGGCTTGCAGATAACGTTCAAGGGTGTCTTGAATGACGCTGTTGGCGCAGGCATTGGCAATGGCCATGTGAAATGCAATGTCGCTGTCACGCGGCATGCGCCCGGCTTTGGCATCTTTCTGCATGGCCACAAAGGCCAATGACATGGCTTTGAGATCGGCGGTTGTAGCGTGCTGAGCGGCCAAGGCAGCCATTTCAGCTTCAATGAGAAACCGTGCGCGCATCACTTCCAAGGGACCCCACTCGCCAGTTGCGTGATGAGAGGCCGTTTTGCCCTTGGTGCGTAGCCCCAAAGATTTGACGTAAATACCTGAACCTGTGCGCACCTCAATGACGCCTTCTACCTCCAGCGCAATCAGGGCCTCGCGCACCGATGGACGGCTGACGCTCAGTTGGGTGGCCAAGTCGCGCTCTGCAGGCAAGCGTGAACCCACTGCAAACTCGCCAGACGAAATGAGCGTCTGGATTTGTTTGGCAATTTGGCGGTAAAGCCTTTGCGGTTCGATGGGCCTGTCTGACATGAAAGCGAAGGGGTTCTGAAGATGATGGTGGTGAGTTGAATAAGTCAGGGAATACGTGAATTGGACAATTGGTCAGACCAGTTGCACAATCTTCACATGGAACCGGAGTGAGGGTCAAGACTGTTTTGATACGCACAAACCCGAACTCTTCTCACACAATTTTTCCGCCCACATGACTTCAGTCACCATCGATCGCGTTCTCTTGCGGCAAGTCAACTTGCCGCCGAAGGTCGAGCGCACCGACGCCATTCAAGCCTTTGTCGCCCAAGAAACGATCTTGCTCACTTTGCTTTGCAGCGATGGCATCCAAGCGACCGGCTACGCCTACACCATTGGCACTGGCGGCAGTTCCGTGGTGGCCTTGCTCAAAGACCATTTGGTGCCACGGTTGCTGGGCAAAAATCCCGTTCACATTGAAGCCATTTGGAAAGATTTGTTTTTTCACACGCATGCCACGGCAGTCGGTGCCATGACCAGCTTGGCGCTGGCTTGTGTGGACACTGCGCTGTGGGATTGGCGCGCACAAAGTCAAGCTTTGCCTCTGTGGCAATTGTTGGGTGGCGCCCAGAGCAAAGTGCCTTTGTACACCACGGAGGGCGGTTGGTTGCAATTGTCACCTGAGGTATTGGTCGAGCAAACCCTCAAAGCCAAAGCGGATGGTTTCAAAGGCGCCAAAATCAAAATTGGCAGGCCACATGTCAGCGAAGATGTGGCCCGTTTGTCGGCTGTGCGTGATGCGGTGGGGCCTGGTTTTGAAATCATGACCGATTCCAACCAAGGCTTTCACCGCGCTGAAGTGGTGCGCCGCGCCAAAGCCTTCGAGGGGCTCGATTTGGCATGGTTGGAAGAGCCCT
>CANFJC010000003.1 GCA_947447245.1 Comamonadaceae bacterium | reverse complement strand
CAACAAGTAAATCAAGATCAAGCCCACACCATAGGCCGTGCCCATGTCACGAAATGTTTCATAGGTAATTTGCGATTCGCCATCCCACTTCACGGCGTACTCGCGGTAGGTGTCACTGGGTTGTTGAATCCAGTACTCACCCAACTCGCCTTGACCAGGCAATGCCGCCTCTTTCAGGTTGGCACGAATGCCAAAGAGGCCATAGAGCGGCGAGTCTTGCGCGCCCGCCATGTCACCCATCACATAACTCAGAGGCAACAAGTCTTTGGTGAACAGCGGTTTTTGAATCACTTCGGTTTTGATTTCCACCAATTCAGACAGAGGCACCAACTGACCATTGGCTGCGCGCATGGGCATGGCCAACACGTCCTTCAAACCAACCTGCGATTGAAGGGGCAGCTGCAAGCGCACTGGCACGGGCATTTTGCTGCTGTCATTGCGCATGTAAGTGGCATCGACACCTTGCAAGCTGCCCTGGACAGTTCGCGCGATGGCACTGACTGGAATGCCCAGTGTTTCGGCACGTTGGGTGCGCACTTGCAACCATTGCCTGGTTGCATCGGCTTTGAGCGACGTGTCAACACCCACAATGCCGGGGGTTTTGGCAAAGGCTTGGGCCACATTGGCGGCCAAGGCCTGACGACCCGCTTCATCGGGGCCATAGATTTCGGCCACCAGCGGGCTCATGACAGGTGGGCCAGGTGGCACTTCGACCACTTTGATGTTGGCACCATGTGTGACTGCTATTTTTTTCAAAGCAGGGCGCAAGCGCTGTGCAATGGCATGGCTCTTTTCCGAGCGTTGGTGCTTGTCGACCAAGTTAACTTGCAAGTCACCTTGCTCGGCATCGGCGCGCAAATAGTACTGACGCACCAAGCCATTGAAGGTGATGGGACTGGCGGTGCCCGCATACGACTGCACATCTAAAACTTCTTTTTGCTGCGCTAAAAACGTACCCATCTCTTGCAAAGCAGCCGCGGTGTTTTCCAAGGGCGTGCCAGCTGGCATGTCGACCACCACTTGGAATTCACTTTTGTTGTCAAAGGGCAGCATTTTCAAAATGACCCACTGCACACCTGCCAAACCTACCGACAGGGCCATGGCCAACACAATGCCACCCAACAGTTTCCAACGCTGGCGACTGCTGTTCAAAAAGGGTCGCAAGATGCGGCCAAACAATTCGGGCAAGCGCGCTGCAAAGCCAGTTACAGGTGCGTGCGAAGTCTGATGAGAAGCTGCGAGTTCGTTGCCACCGTGATGCGACTTCATCCACTTCAAAGCCAACCAGGGCGTGACGGTGAACGCAATCAACAAAGACAATGCCATGCCCAAGCTGGCGTTGATCGGAATGGGGCTCATGTAGGGGCCCATCAGGCCTGACACAAAGGCCATGGGCAACAATGCCGCAATGACGGTGAGCGTCGCCAAAATAGTGGGGCCACCCACTTCATCCACTGCCGCAGGAATGATTTCTTTGAGTGATTTGCCAGGATACAACTGCTGATGACGGTGGATGTTTTCCACCACCACAATGGCATCGTCCACCAAAATACCAATCGAGAAAATGAGCGCAAACAAGCTCACGCGATTGAGTGTGAAGCCCCAAGCCCAGCTGGCAAACAAGGTGGCCGTCAAGGTCAAGATCACCGCTCCGCCGACAATCACGGCCTCACGTTTGCCTAAGGCCAAACCCACCAACAAAATAACCGAGGCGGTGGCAAAGGCCAATTTCTGAATCAGCTTGTTGGCTTTTTCAGCAGCGGTTTCGCCATAGTCGCGTGTGATGGTGGCTTCAATGCCTTGAGGCAAGACGGTGTTGCGCATTTGCTCTACGCGTGCACGTGCGGCACGCGCTACATCGACGGCGTTTTCACCCGGCTTTTTGGTCACTGTCAGGGTGACTGCGGGGTACATCTGGCCCTTCAAATCGACTTGTGATGTGCCAGGTAAGTAGCTCACGTATTGCTGTGCTTGTTGTGCACCTTCTTCAATTTGTGCAACTTCTTTCAAATAGATGGGCTTGCCAGCATGAACTCCCACCACCACGTCGCCTACATCGTTTGCCGATTCAAAAAAGTTGCCTGTTTCAATGTTGATGCGCTGACCTGCGGGATTGTTGGGGTTCATGACATGGCCAGACGGCGCAATGGCATTGGCACCCGCCAGTGCGGCTTGCACACTGAGCAAATCTAAGCCACGTTCACGCAAGCGGCTAGGGTTCAAGTTCACTTGCACCGCACGGCCAGGGCCGCCAATGGTTTGAACTTCGCGAGTGCCCTTGACTTGCTTCAAGTCCATTTCAAGACTGCGCGCCACGCGCTCCAACTCCAATGCTGAAGGCGCATCTTTGCCCCACAAAGTGACGGCCAATACGGGCACATCGTCAATGCCTTTGGGTTTCACGATAGGCGACAAGGTGCCCAGGTCACGCGGCAACCAGTTTTGATTGGCGTTGAGCACATCGTACAAACGCACCAAGGCTTCGGTGCGCGGCACGCCCACTTTGAATTGCACCGTCAACACCGCCATGCCAGGACGCGACACTGAATAGGTGTGCTCAATGCCCGCAATTTGACCCAGCACTTGTTCTGCGGGCCGTGCCACTTTATTTTGGACATCTTCACTGCTGGCACCTGGAAACGGTATCAGCACATTGGCCATGGTCACGTTAATCTGCGGCTCTTCTTCGCGCGGTGTCACCAAGACGGCAAACAAACCCATCAGCAAGGCCACGATGGCCAGCAAAGGCGTGAGGGCGTTGTTTTGAAACTTGGCTGCCAGCTGGCCAGCAAAACCAAAGCGGCTGTGCTCCGTCTTTTGCTGAAGCGGCTGATCGGACTGCTGATCGGGCAAATTATTTGGCGACATGTGCGCCTCTCATGCCGGCTTGCACGGCATCCACTGCAATCAAGTCGCCCTCTTTGAGGCCCGCCCAAATTTCAATGCCCGCACTGCCGTGGTCTGCACCTAAGCGCACCAACTTCATGGCAAAGCCGTTTTCTTGCGCGACATACACAGCTGTCATTTCGCCTCTGCGCAAGATGGCAGATTTGGGTACCAAGCCTTTGGCTTGCGCGGCACCCGCTATTCGCACTTGAACTTGCTGACCCGGTGAAGCATTCACGGCCGCTCCTGTCCGCGGCAAATCCAATTTGATGCCAATCGTTTGACTGATGCCATCGGCATTAGGCATGATTTGCATCGCAACAGGCTTGATGTTTTCTTTATCCAATTGAATTTGGATATCACTCAACTTTGGCAAGGCACTCTTCTGAGACGCTGGCCATTGCATGACAACGCGCAAGGGTTGCGGCGCATAAACAGTCATGAGGGGTTTGCCTGGCATGGCCAAGTCACCAACTTGTGCAGATGTTTCCAAGACCCAAGCGTCGTAGGGCGCCGTCACTTTTGAAAACGACTGCGTCACTTTGGCTTGTGCCGTAGCAGCTCCTGCGCTATCGCGGCCTGCCTGCGCAGCTTTGTATTGCGCCTCTGCCAAGTCCAAAGCTGCCGAACTGACAAAGCCCTGTGTTTTTAATTCTTGTGTGCGCTTCAATGCAATTTGCAGTTGTCGCAACTCTGCGTCGCTTTGTTGCATTTGTGCTTGGCTTCGGATCACGCCTGTTTGCGCTTCTCTGTCGTCAATGGTTGCCATCACTTGACCAGCCTTAACGCGGTCTCCCGCTTTGACGTTCAAGCTGAGCACGCGACCTGGTATTTGAGACGACAAAGTGCTTTGCATCACAGCTTCCACCACAGCGTCGATGTCGCTGTAGTTGGCAACAGACTTTTTTCCAGCAGCAATGACCTTGACGGCGGGGCCGACGGGGGTGGCGATGTTTTGCGCAAAGCTTGAGGCTACGCCCCAACCTAAGCTCAGGGCCAAAGCGGCACTCAACAGCGAGCGGCGTGATGCGTTGACAAATCTCTTTTTCATGTCGTCCCCAAGCAAAATGGCATCTTAACATATACCCCATAGGGTATATAAAAGACCGCAAAAAAAGCCTGCAACAGGGGCAGGCTTTTGGCTTTTTGAACTGGGAATGCGGCTTAAAAAGGAATGTCGTCGTCCATGTCGTCAAAACCACTGGCAGGCTTGGCGGCGGGTTTGCCAGCAGGTGCGCTGGCAGCAGGACGGGGCGCCGCTGCAGGACGGCGAGCAGGTGCGCCACCACTGTCATCATCGCCACCACCACTGGGGGCGCCCATGCCTTCACGGCCGCCGAGCAATTGCATTTCGGTGGCAATGATGTCGACCGTGTTTTTCTCAACACCGGCTTGGTCGGTGTATTTGCCGTACTTCAGGCGGCCTTCGATGTAAATGGGGCGGCCTTTTTTGACATACTCGCCGGCAATTTCAGCCAAGCGGTCATAGAAGGTGACGCGGTGCCACTGAGTGTCTTCAACCGTTTCGCCAGACGTGCGGTCTTTGCGGCGGCTGGTGGTGGCGATGCTGATGTTGGCCACGGCCTGGCCGGAGGGCAGGTAACGAATTTCGGGGTCGCGGCCGCAGTTGCCGATCAGAATGACTTTGTTGACGGATGCCATGTTTATTTCCTTGAAATCTCTTGCGATGAACAAATGCAATTATGCTTGTTAGCGGGCCGGTGCTTCAATGGGTTCCATGAACCATGCAACCAAAAGCCAGACCAGGGTGGCCAAGCCACAAACCCCAAATAAAACCATCGCTCCCCCTGATTTCATGAGGGCGCCCCCTGCGGCACCCCCCACAAAAAAGCCCAGCGACTGCAAGGTGTTGTAAAAGCCCATGGCCATGCCGCGTGCATGCGGCGGGGCGCCGCGGGAGGCAATGCTGGGCTGACAGGCTTCCAAAATGTTGGAGGCGGAAAAGAAGACACACAAGATACCGGCAATGCACCACAAGTTGGGCGTGCCGCCTGAGACCAAGGCCAAGCTGAACATGACCAGCGCAATGACCAAGGCAGAGCTTAGAAACACCGCACGCAGATACCCTTTTCGCTCAAGCGGAAAGAGTGTTTTGCCCATGACCAAAAACCCAAACAAGACGGCTGGCAAATAAATCCACCAATGGTGCTCTTTGGGCAAGCCGGCATCCACCATCATTTGCGGCACGGCCACCCACATGGCCAAAAGGACGCCATGCAGCACAAACACGCCCAAGTTGTTGCGCAAAGAAGGAATGTGCGTCAGAACTTCCTTCAGGCTGCCTTTGGGCACCGCCGTTTGCTGGGCAGGCTCGGGAGGCACACCCCAAATGACCACCGCAATACCGCCGAAAGCCAGCATGCCTGTCAGGACAAACAAACCCGACAAACCGGCCACCGAGTTGAGGGCTGGCGCCAAAATCAAAGACAAAGCGAACATCAGGCCAATGCTGGCCCCAACCAAGGCCATGGCCTTGGTTCTGACCAGATCGCGCGTCTGATCTGCCAACAATGCCGTGACCACAGCAGAGACGGCGCCCGCTCCCTGCAAAGATCGACCGATTAGCAAGCCAAACAAGCTGTCAGCAGCGGCCGCCCAAAAGCTACCCACGGCCAGAATAAGGAGGCCAAAGACAATGACTTTCTTTCGGCCTAGCTTGTCGGAAGCCGCTCCGAACGCCATTTGCAAAGCCCCCTGTGTCAGGCCGTAAATGCCCATCGCCAAACCAACCAAGCTAGGATCATCCCCCCCAGGGTAATGAGCCGCCTCAATGGCAAATACGGGCAACACCAAAAACAAACCCAACATGCGCAAGCCATAGATAGCCGCCAGTGAAATGCTCGAGCGTTTCTCCAGCGAGGTCATCAGGGAAGCATTCTGAGCCTCTGAGGGCGCAGGGGGGGAAGTGTTGGTTGGGGTGGGGGATGCGTTCATATGCTTGAGCTAGAGCCCTGATTGTCTCTGATTCCGGAGGGGTTGAGCAGACAGCTTAAGGCGGCTTCCTCATACTGGGGTACCAGAAATCGTTCAGCCGCCTTAAGCTGTCTACTCAACTTCGCAATTTGAAAACCTTCCCCGAAGAAATCTATCGCTATTAGGCTAGAAGCTTTCGGCAAACTTGTATTTTTAAAGTTAATATTCGTCCGTTCAGATTTTTAGCAACCTCATTGGAAATTTTATGAAACAAACCAATCGTCGCGTATTTATGATGCAAGTGGCTTTGGGCGGTACAGCCTTGGCGGCACAACAAGCCATGGCCCAAGCCACGGTCAACGAAAAAGACCCGCAGGCTGCTGCTTTGGGATATGCCGCAGATTCAACCAAAGTGGACGCCAAAAAATTCCCCAAACACGCTGCCACTCAAAAGTGCAACAACTGCGCTTTGTTCCAAGGCAAGGCTACGGATGCAGCGGGCGCTTGCCCCTTGTTTGCAGGCAAGCAAGTTGCCGGCAATGGCTGGTGCTCAGCTTACGCCAAGAAGGGCTAATGCTCTTTCAGAGTGTGCATGAACCCTGTGCACTCTGAAGCTCTCCAAGCGCACCGTCAAGGCTTCAAAAACATTTGTTTGACAGCCTCTCGGGCCTTCACCCTCTGCGGCTCTTCTGCGTGATTTAACTCACGCAGGGGGCCGTTCAGCATTTTCTTCATCATGCCCAGCGAAAGCGACTCCAAGACGCTTTCAATGCTCTGACCTTTGTCTAGCAACTTGCGCGCGCGCATCAACTCGGCCTGGCGCCAACTGTCTGCTTGAAAGTTCAAGTCTTGGATCAAGGGCACATCGCTTCTGTGCGCCAGCCATGACATGAATTTTTGCACGCCATCGTCAATGATCACTTCGGCATCGACCACGGCGGCTTGTCTGTGCACTTGGCCGCTGTTGATCACTTCGGTCAGGTCGTCCACGGTGTAAAGGTACACATCGCGAAGGTCTTTGACCTCGGGCTCAATGTCACGCGGTACCGCCAAATCAACCATGAACATGGGTTTGCTTTTCCGAGCGCGCAAGGCACTTTTCACGGCACCCAGTCCAATCAAAGGCAAAGTGCTGGCGGTGCAACTGATCACAATGTCAAACTCGTGCAATCGCTTGGGCAGATCTGCCAAGGAGATACTTCGCCCGCCGTGAACTTGCGCCAACAGGTCGGCTCTTTCAGCAGAGCGGTTGGCAATGGTGATGGTTTTGGGTGACTTGGCCGCAAAGTGCGCCACGCACAACTCAATCATTTCGCCGGCACCCACAAACAAGACATTGGTTTCTTTGATGTTTTCAAAAATACGGCCTGCCAAGCGCACAGCGGCCGCTGCCATGCTGATGGAATGTGCGCCTATTTCCGTGGTGCTTCTGACTTCCTTGGCCACCGCAAAAGAGCGCTGAAACAATTGGTTGAGCGTGGTACCCAAAGCACCTGAGTCGCTGGCCAAGCGCACCGCCTCTTTCAATTGCCCCAAAATTTGAGACTCGCCTAAGACCATGGAGTCAAGACCGCTGGCCACTCGAAACGCATGCCGCGCAGAAGCATCTCCCTCAAAGCGGTAAGTGTGCGAGGCCAACACATTGACTTGTGTTTTGCCAGCATCTGCCAACCATCTCAAAGTTTGCGGAATTTGAACTTCATCACCGGCGCAGTAAATTTCTGTTCGATTGCACGTCGACAAAATCGCCACTTCTTTGTGCGTGGTAAAACTTTGGCGCAAACCTTTCAAGGACTGATCCAAGCGCTCTGAGGCAAACGCAAAACGCTCGCGCAAATCAATCGGCGCGGTTTTGTGGTTCAGCCCTAAAGTCCAAACAGCCATTAGCCCACCACCCTCAACAAAGGCGCGGCCTTCAAATCTGGCCAGCAGTCTTCAATGCGTTTTTGAATGCCGGGTGCAGTCAGGCCATATTGCTGCATCAATTTTTGCGGGTCGCCATGCTCGGTGAATTCATCGTCAAAGCCCACTACCAACACCGGCATGGCTATGCCCATGTCTTGCAAAGCTTCCATCACCGCCGAGCCTGCACCGCCCTTGCGCGTGGCATCTTCTAACGTGACCAAGCGGTCATGAGACAGGGCAATTTGTTTCAAGGTTTCCACATCCAAGGGCTTGGCCCAACGCATGTTGACCACCGTGGCGTTCAGGCCTTCAGCCACCTTGAGCGCTTCGTACAGCAGCGGGCCAAAAGCCAGCAGCGCCACGCCTTGGCCTTGGCGCCTGATTTCAGCTTTGCCAAAAGGCAAAGTCTCTAAGTCTGTTCCAACCTGGGCACCCACGCCCGCACCCCTTGGATAACGTACAGTCACAGCATGATCTTGCGCATAAGCAGTGCTGAGCAACTGACGACATTCAGCCTCGTCTGCAGGACACGCAATGCTCATGTTGGGAATGCAACGCGTGAAAGCAATGTCGTACATGCCAGCATGCGTTGGGCCATCGGCGCCCACCAAACCTGCGCGGTCGAGTGCAAACACCACAGGCAAGTTTTGCAAGGCCACGTCGTGAATCAGTTGGTCGTACGCGCGTTGCAAGAAGGTTGAATAAATGGCCACCACGGGCTTCAAGCCTTCGCAAGCCATGCCAGCGGCAAAGGTCACCGCATGTTGTTCTGCAATGCCCACATCGTGATAGCGAAGAGGATACTGTTGACTGAAACTCACCATGCCAGAGCCTTCGCGCATGGCCGGTGTGATGCCCACCAAGCGCGCGTCTTGCGCGGCCATGTCACACAACCACTGACCAAAGACGTTGGTGAACGTTGGCTTGGCAGGGACAGGCGCGGCGGCGGTGACAATGCCAACTGCAGGATCAAATTGACTGGGGCCGTGATAGGCCACAGGATCGGCTTCTGCTTTGGCATAGCCCTTGCCTTTGCGTGTGACCACATGCAAAAACTGCGGGCCAGGCTTGTTGTACAAACTCTTCAGGGCATTGACCATCGCATCCACATCGTGCCCATCCACAGGGCCTGTGTACTCAAAGCCTAAATTTTCAAACATGGTTTGAGGCTGAATGAAGCTTTGTGTTTGTTGCTCAATCATTTGCGCCAAGGCATACAAAGGCGGCGCATTTTTCAGCACTTCTTTGCCAATTTTTTTGGCATCGGCATAAAACCGGCCACTCATCAGTTCATGCAAATAATGGTTCAAGGCCCCAACCGGCGGGCTGATCGACATGTCGTTGTCGTTCAAAATCACCAGCAAATTGCAATCGCTCGCGCCTGCATTGTTCAAGGCCTCGTAAGCCATGCCGGCTGTCAGTGCACCATCGCCAATGATGGCCACTGCTTTGCGGCGGCTGCCCATTTGTTTGGCGGCCATGGCCATGCCCAATGCGGCCGAAATGCTGGTGGATGAGTGTGCTGTGCCGAAGGCGTCGTAAATGCTTTCTTCGCGGCGTGGAAAGCCGCTTAAACCGCCAATTTGGCGCATGCTGCCCATCTGCTCGTTGCGGCCGGTCAAAATTTTGTGGGGATAAGTTTGATGGCCCACATCCCACACCAAGCGGTCTTCAGGGGTGTTGTAAACATAGTGCAGGGCCACCGTGAGCTCTACGGTGCCTAGGTTGGAGCTGAAATGCCCACCCGTTTGCGAGACCGACTGAATCAAACGCTCCCGCAACTCTGCGGCCAGAGGGGCCAAGTTGTCTCGGGACAGTTTTCTAAGCTGCGATGGGGACTTAATCCAATCTAGCAGGGCACTCATCATTTGCCTTCAATATCTGTTCAATGAAGCGATAATTTAACTGGATTTGACAAAACGTCAAGTTAAATTGACACTTTGTATAATTTTTTAAGTTGACACTTTGTCATCGGGCCCGTTTTAACCTTCATATTGAACCAGATGTCTTTGACCTTCCCCTTCTCTGCCATCGTTGGCCAGGACGACATGAAATTGGCCATCATGCTGACAGCCATCGACCCCAGCATCGGGGGCGTTTTGGTGTTCGGTGATCGCGGCACTGGCAAATCCACGGCCGTAAGAGCCTTGGCTGCTTTACTGCCCAAAATGCGTGCCGTGGTGGGTTGCCAATACGGTTGCGACCCAGAAAATGCCAAGTGCCCAGACTGCCTGGCGAACGCTGCTACCGGCAACAAAGCTGGCACCTCCCCCCCTAAAAGCCATTTGGTCATGGTGCCGGTGGTTGACTTGCCCCTGGGTGCTACAGAAGATCGGGTGGTCGGCGCGCTCGATTTGGAACGCGCCCTGTCGCAAGGCGTGAAAGCCTTTGAGCCTGGACTGTTGGCGCGCGCCAACAGGGGTTATTTGTACATCGATGAAGTCAATTTGCTGGAAGACCATTTGGTCGACTTGCTGATTGACGTGGCCGCCTCGGGCGAAAACGTGGTGGAACGCGAAGGCCTGAGCGTGCGGCACCCCGCACGTTTTGTGCTCATTGGCAGCGGCAATCCGGAGGAAGGTGAATTAAGGCCCCAGTTGCTGGACCGCTTTGGTTTGTCGGTTGAAGTTAAAACTCCCGACACTCTGGCTCAGCGCGTGGAAGTGGTGAAGCGCCGAGATGCCTTCGAGCAAGGGCCACAGGCCTTTACCGACGCATGGAAAAAAGAAGACGACCGCGTTCGGCGCAGCATTGTGGCCGCTCGCAAGCGTTTGCCGGACGTGGTCATTCCCGATCAAGCCCGTGAGTTTGCCGCCCAACTCTGCATGAGCTTGGGCACCGATGGTTTGCGGGGCGATCTCACACTGGTTCGCGCGGCGCGCGCCGAAGCAGCTTTGCAAGGCGCCTCCAAAGTTGAACAAAAGCACTTGATTCGGGTGGCGCCTTCTGCGCTTCGCCATCGACTTCGTCGCAACCCGCTTGATGATTCGGGCTCGTCAACGCGCGTCGAAAGAGCCTTGGCAGAGCTCACGGCGCCCAAGCCTGAGTCACTCAACACTTAAGGCACTCAGACACCTCTTATGCAAGGCGACGCCGCAACCATCGCTGCACTTTTTGCAGTCGACCCCGTGGGTCTGGGCGGTGTGGCACTTCGATCTCCGGCCTGCGAAAACCGAGACCAGTGGCTGGCGCTTTTAAAAAGCCTCTTGCCCGCACAAACTCCCCTGAGACGCGTGCCCCTGAACATCAACGACACCGCTTTGTTGGGCGGACTTGATTTGGGCGCGACCCTGCAAGCGGGCAAGCCCATCGCCCTCAAAGGCTTGCTGTCACAAGCCAATGGCGGTGTATTGGTTTTGGCCATGGCCGAGCGCATGAGCTTGTCCTCAGCGGCTCGCTTTGGCAGCGTGCTTGACACCGGCATGGTGGCTTTGCAACGCGATGGTTTAGACACATCGGCCAAGGCCAGCTTAGGCTTGGTGGCCCTTGATGAAGGCGCCAGCGACGACGAACAAATGCCAGCCGGCTTGGCAGATCGACTGGCTTTTCGCTTGCTGATGGGCGCGCAAGACGGGGACGAAGAAGGGCCCGAATGGACGCCTCAAGAAGTGCTGAATGCTAGGGAGCGTTTGTCACAAGTGAGCATCGACGACGAAACGGTGCAAGCGCTTTGCGCCGCTGCATTGGCACTGGGCATCGATTCCTTGAGAGCCAGCGTATTTGCTGTGCGCGTGGCGCGGGCAGCCGCTGCGCTTGCGGGCAGCCTCACCGTCGAAGAAGAACACACAGGCGTCGCTGCGCGATTGGTGCTGGCACCTCGTGCCACACGACTGCCGCCCGCAGCAGCGCCAGAAAATGAGGCGCAAGACACGCCTGCAGAAACTGAAGATTCCCCCCCCGAGCCGCCGCCAGAAGCAAACTCGCAAGATGCTGAAAATCAGGACGAGTCCAATTCAGTTGACGATCAAGAAGAAGATCTGGCCTTGACAGAAAATTTAGCCGAGTTGGTGCTTGAAGCGGCCCAAGCCGCCATCCCTTCTGGCCTGTTGGCCAGTTTGAAAATTGGCCAGCTGCAGCGCGCCAAAACACCCACCTCGGGCAGTGCAGGCGCTCTGCAAAAAAATGCATTGCGCGGCAGGCCCGTGGGTGCGCGCAAAGGCGAGCCGCGCGCGGGGCAACGCATCAATGTGCTTGAAACACTCAGGGCTGCAGCGCCATGGCAAAAACTTCGGCAAAGACAGCAAGCCCTCTCTGGTGGGCAGAAACAGCGCATCGTGGTGCGCAAAGAAGATTTCCATGTCACGCGCTTTCGCCAATCGGGCCAGACCACCACCGTGTTTGTAGTCGACGCCTCTGGCTCCTCTGCACTCAACCGTTTGGCCGAGGCCAAGGGCGCGGTTGAGTTGTTGTTGGCCGACTGTTATGTGCGGCGCGACAGTGTGGCAGTGCTCGCATTCAGAGGTCAAACGGCGGAGCTGATCTTGCCTCCCACACGTTCATTGGCACGCGCCAAACGAAGTTTGGCTGGCTTGCCGGGTGGCGGTGGCACGCCGCTGGCACATGCCATTGATGCATCCATGCTGTTGGCAGATCAGCTGAGAAAAAAAGGCGAGACCCCCATTGTGGTGATGCTCACGGATGGCAAAGGCAACATTGCACGCGATGGACGGCCGGGCCGCGCGCAGGCTGCCGCGGACGCATTGGCCGCAGCCACTGACATGCGCCTGCGGGGCTTTAGCACTTTGCTGGTGGACACTTCGCCTCAAGCGCAAGAGGCCGCCAAAAATTTGGCCAAAGCGATGGGCGCGCAGTACCTGGCCTTGCCTTATGCCGGCGCCAATTCCTTGAACCAAGCCGTTCGCGCGGTGGCGGGCCGCTCTTGAAACGAAGCTGAATGTGAGCCCACGCCAAGCTTTAAATTGGGATACCGATGGCCGCCACTGGCCTTTGCGTCATCTTTCGAGTTTCATTGAAACACCCAAGCTTCGATGGCATGTGCAATGGGCCAAGCACCCCAAGCCTCAGGCTTCAAGCATCTTGCTGTTGCACGGTACAGGGGCGTCGACCCACTCTTGGCGTCAGCTGATCCCCTTGCTGAGCGACCACTACAACGTGATGGCGATCGATTTTCCGGGTCATGGCTTCACCTCGATGCCGCAAGCATCTGATGTTGCCACTTTGTTTTCAATTCCCGGCATGGCAGCAGGTGTGTCTGAGTTATTGACGCAAATGAAAATCAAACCAGACATCTTGGTAGGCCATTCCGCAGGCGCTGCCGTGGCTTGCATGATGACGCTCAACGGACATCTTCAGCCGCAACGCTTGGTCTCTCTGAATGGCGCTTTGTTGCCATTGGATGGTTTGGCAGGACAAGTTTTTTCACCTCTGGCCAAGGTTCTGACCAAGGCACCTTGGGTGCCTGAGTTGTTTGCCTGGCAAGCGGCGCGCCCCTCTGTGTTGTACAAGTTGTTGGAGGGCACAGGCTCAAAGCTGGATGCCGAAGGCACCCAGCTCTACCAAACTTTGATCAGCAACCCCTCCCACGCACAAGCTGCGCTTTACATGATGGCGCACTGGGATTTGCACACCTTCTGGGAGCGACTTCGCGCCCTTCAAGACCCGCTCACCTTGATCGTCGGCTCGCAAGATTGGATTGTGCCGCCGTCTGCGGCCTATCGCGTGGCCGAAACACTGCCGCATCTGCGAAGCCAAGACATTGTTTCGCTGCCCAATCTGGGGCACCTCGCGCATGAGGAGCAGGCGCAGTGGGTGGCCGATGTGATCTGGCCCATGGGCCAGCCTGCTGCAAGCGGATTTTGAATTTAATTTAAAAAATCAAGGCAAGTACGGTTGACAGACACTTTTCATGTGTCTATATTGGTTGACACATTAGATTGACAATTCGAGTTGTCACTTGGCAAATGTATTCCTCATCCAATGGAGACAAAACCATGAAGGCAATTACCAGAATCGAGCAATGTTTGGCCATGGCCTTGGCCTCTGCCGAAGATCCCAGTTGCCCTCCCAAGCTGGCCGGTGCGGTCCGTCATGCCGTGTTTCCGGGTGGGGCTCGGATTCGCCCCCAATTGGCCTTGGCCGTTGCCCATGCTTGTGGCATGGACGATCCTCGTCTGAGCGAAGGTGTAGCAGTGGCCATTGAACTCATGCACTGCGCCTCCTTGGTTCACGACGACCTGCCTTGTTTTGACGATGCCAAAACGCGTCGCGGCCGCGCCTCAGTGCACTACGCTTATGGCGAACCCTTGGCGGTTCTAACAGGCGACGCCCTGATTGTTTTGGCCTTCCAAACGCTGGCTGCAGCAGCCAGCCAATCACCGCTTCGTTTGCCTGCTTTGATGCACATCATTGCCTCTTGCGTGGGCATGCCTTCGGGCATTGTGGCCGGCCAAGCCTGGGAATCTGAATCGCGTGTTTCCCTCATGCAATACCAACGCGCCAAAACCGGTGCGCTGTTTGTGGCGGCCACCAGTGCGGGCGCATTGAGTGCAGGCGCAGATCCCAAGCAATGGCAAGCCTTGGGTGACTGTTTGGGTGAGGCTTACCAAGTGGCCGACGACATTCGCGACGTCATGGGTCAAGCCGATCTGTTGGGCAAGCCCGTCGGTCAAGACGCGCAGCACGACAGGCCGAACGCCATTGCCAACCTGGGACTGTCGGGCGCCATTGGCCATTTTGAATCGCTCATTCAAACCGCATCCGACTCCATTCCAGAAGGCCCCAACGCTCAGTCGATGCGCGAATTGGTGATGCAAGAGTCTGAGCGCTTGGTACCCCGTGCAGCTTGCAATGCTTACCGTGCCTCAAGTCCCAACAACAACAGCGTCTCTCATTGATATGAAAACGCTAGATCTGGCCTCTACTGCTCAGCGCATGGGCCGCAGAACACCTTGGCGAGACTCGCTGGAAGCGGTCTGGGATCGCATGATGACCAGCACCTCTTTGTACCGCTGGAGTGTTTCCAACCCGCTGACACGATGGATCACACAGCGCCGGGCGCGCCAAGTGTTTGATCTGATGGCGGGTTTTGTGTATTCCCAAGTTTTGTTGGCATGTGTGCGTTTGCGCATTTTGGAAACAGTTGCTGAGCGCCCTCGCACCCTCGAAGAATTGGCTCAGCTCACCAACCTGCCTGTCGCTGGTTTGCAACGTTTGTTGCAATCGGCATTGGCCTTGCGCTTGTTGGATTTGCGCAGCGAAGGCCGCTATGGCCTGGGCGCATTGGGCGCCCCTGTGGCGGGCCATGTTGGCATTCGCGCCATGATCGAACACCACGCCGTGTTGTACCAAGACATGCAAGACCCTGTGGCCATGTTGAAGGGCACAGAGCAGCCTGGCGCCATGTCGCAATACTGGCCCTACACCATTGAAGAGCAGAACGCGCAACGCGCGGCCACGAATGCCGCGCAAGCTGAAAAATTTTCGCGCTACTCCAACCTCATGTCAGCTTCACAGCCCTTTGTGGTGGATGAAATTTTTGCCAGCTACTCGTTTGAAGAGCACCGCTGCGTGCTCGACGTGGGCGGCGGCCAAGGCACCTTTTTAGGCCGCTTGGCACACCACGCCAAGCACTTGCAATTGCAGTTGTTTGACTTGCCTGAAGTGGCGGCCCTTGCCCGCGCTAATTTTGAGCGCCAAGGCATTGCCGATCGCGCAACAGCCAATCCAGGCAGTTTTTTAGAAGACGCACTGCCCCGTGGCGCCGACTTGGTCACTTTGATCCGTGTGGCCCATGACCATCCCGATGCCGATGTGAAAACAGCCCTGCGCGCCATCTACGAAGCGCTGCCTGTAGGCGGCACTTTGCTTTTGGCAGAACCCATGGCCCAAGAGCCCGACGAAACACCTCATGGCGATGCGTATTTCCACTTTTACCTGTTGGCCATGGGTGCCGGCAGGTTGCGCACAGCCCGTGAGCTGATGGCCATGATGGCAGAGGCTGGCTTCTCGAATTTGGAACTGGTGCCGAACCCCATGCCCTTGCAAACGCAGATCTTGGTGGGGCGAAAGTCACAGGGTTTACACCTGTAAATGGATTTATTTGTAAATATTTGTTGACACAAATCAATGTAAGAGTAAATATACAGTTATGCAGTCTACCGCTATCGTTTTCCAGCAACCCAAGTCATTGGCTTTGACAGCTTTGTCAATGCCCGAAATGGGTGCGGCAGACGTGAAAGTTGAGGTCGAATTCAGTGGCATCAGCACAGGCACAGAACGGCTGCTTTGGGAGGGCACGATGCCCGCATTTCCCGGTATGGGCTACCCCTTGGTGCCAGGCTATGAAACAGTCGGCCGTGTGGTCGAGGCAGGCGATCAAGCCACTTTGAAAGTTGGCACGCGGGTGTACATACCCGGCTCACAGTGTTTCCAAGAAGCTCGAAATTTATTTGGAGGGTCTGCCTCCAAATTGGTCGTGCCTTCAGCGCGTGCCTTGGCCATCCAAGAAACTTTGGCCGAGCAAGGTGTGTTGTTTGCATTGGCTGCTACGGCCTATCACGCACACAGCGCGCCTGGCACCCAACAACCCGATTTGATTGTCGGCCACGGCGTTTTGGGCCGCATGATTGCCAGATTGGCTGTGTTGGCCGGTAGCCATCCTGTGGTTTGGGAAACCAATCCTGCACGCCGCTCAGGCGCTGTGGGCTATGAGGTCATTGACCCCAGCACAGACACCCGCAAAAACTACAAATGCATTTGCGATGTCAGCGGTGCAGGTTCATTACTCGACGAACTGATTGGCCGCTTGGCCCCAGGCGGTGAAGTGGTGTTGGCAGGTTTTTACGACACACCGCTTTCCTTTATTTTTCCGCCGGCCTTCATGCGCGAAGCGCGCATTCGTGTGGCCGCACAGTGGTCACCACCCGACTTGGCTGCTGTCATTGCCTTGGCTGGCGATGGTCGTTTGTCCCTCGACGGTTTGATCACGCATCAACAAGATGCAACACAAGCAGACGCTGCCTATCGCACCGCATTTGGCGATGCAGATTGTTTAAAGATGGTTCTTGATTGGAGACAAGTAGTATGAGCTCGAGTTCGATTCCTTCTGTAGCACCCGTGAATTTCATGCGCGACATTTTGCGCACTGAAGCGGCCATTGAACCGACCCCCGTGTCCACCTCTGAGGTGACCAAAGAAACCCAAATCATTGCCATTTATGGCAAGGGCGGCATTGGCAAAAGCTTCACGCTGGCCAACCTCAGCTACATGATGGCGCAGCAAGGTAAAAAAGTCTTGCTCATTGGCTGCGACCCCAAAAGTGACACCACCAGTTTGTTGTTTGGTGGCCGCGCATGCCCCACCATCATTGAGACTTCCTCCAAGAAAAAATTGGCCGGTGAAGCGGTTGCCATTGGCGATGTTTGCTTCAAACGCGATGGGGTTTACGCCATGGAATTGGGCGGCCCTGAAGTGGGACGCGGCTGCGGTGGTCGCGGCATCATTCATGGTTTTGAATTGCTCGAAAAACTCGGCTTTCACGAGTGGGGTTTTGACTACGTGCTGCTCGACTTCTTAGGCGACGTCGTTTGCGGCGGCTTTGGTTTACCAATCGCTCGCGACATGTGCCAAAAAGTGATTGTGGTGGCCAGCAACGATTTGCAGTCACTGTATGTGGCCAACAACGTGTGCTCTGCCGTTGAATATTTCCGCAAATTGGGTGGCAATGTGGGCGTGGCCGGCATGGTGATCAACCGTGACGACGGCACCGGTGAGGCCGCTAACTTTGCGACCAAAGTAGGCATCCCCGTGTTGTCCACCATTCCTGCCAATGAAGACATTCGCAGAAAGAGCGCCAGCTACGAAATCATTGGCCGCCCCGATTCTGTATGGGGCCCCATGTTTGCGGAGTTGGCTGCCAATGTGGCCACATCCGTGCCGATTCGTCCCAACCCCATGACACAAGACCAATTGCTGGGCTTGTTTGCAGCGTCAGCTGTCGGGCGCGATGTGGTGCTTGAGCCTGCAACGCAATTTGACATGTGCGGCAAGACGGACACCAGCAAGCCCACCCTTGAAGTTGTGTACGACGAAGTCTGACACCATGAGCAAAACGATTCCTATCGTCCCAGTCTCTCAAGCCCCAGCGGGCATGAGCACCACCATTGAGGGTGATGGCATGGGTTGCCACTCGGGTGGCGAAAAAATGCTGGCTGCCGCCAAGGCCTCAGGCAAGTCTGAAGTGTTGGCGCAATATGCCAAAGACTACCCTGTAGATCCCAAAGCTGGACCTCACGATCAACCGCAAAGCATGTGCCCTGCGTTTGGTTCCTTGCGTGTCGGTCTTCGCATGCGCCGCACGGCCACCATTTTGTCGGGCTCTGCTTGCTGTGTGTATGGCCTGACCTTCACCTCGCATTTTTATGGTGCGCGTCGCAGTGTGGGCTACGTGCCTTTCAACTCAGAATCCTTGGTGACAGGCAAGTTGTTTGAAGACATTCGCGAGTCTGTTTACGACCAAGCCGACCCTGAAAAATACGACGCCATTGTGATCATCAATTTGTGCGTGCCCACAGCCAGTGGCGTGCCACTTCAGTTGCTGCCCAAAGAGATCAACGGCGTTCGCATCATTGGTGTGGATGTGCCAGGTTTTGGTGTGCCCACGCACGCAGAAGCCAAAGATGTTTTGGCAGGCGCCATGCTGAAATATGCGCGCGAAGAAATTGTGGCAGGTCCCGTTCAAGCGCCTCGCACAGGCCGCTCTGACAAGCCCACCATCACCATGATTGGTGAAATGTTCCCCGCCGATCCCATGATCATTGGCCGCATGCTCGAGCCCATGGGCCTTGCAGCAGGTCCTGTGGTGCCCACCCGCGAATGGCGCGAACTTTATGCCGCGCTCGATTGCGCAGCCGTGGCGGCCATTCATCCTTTTTACACGGCCAGCATTCGCGAATTTGAAGCGGCGGGTCGTCCCATTGTGGGTTCAGCCCCAGTGGGTCATGACGGTACGGAAGCTTGGTTGCAAGCCATCGGCAATGCAGCCAATGTGCCGCAAGCCAAAATCGACATGGTGAAAAACATCATGCTGGGCGCCATCAAAGGCGGCTTGGCCAAGTCACCCATCAAAGGCCGTATCACGCTCAGTGGCTACGAAGGCTCAGAGTTGTTGGTCGCACGTTTGTTGGTTGAGAGTGGTGCAGATTTGCGCTATGTGGGCACGGCCTGCCCTCGCACAGCTTGGAGCGCACCCGATTGTGAATGGCTTGAGGCTCATGGCGTGCACGTGCAATACCGCGCATCGCTTGAACAAGATTTGGCCGCCATGCACGAATGGAAGCCCGACTTGACCATTGGCACCACACCCGTGGTGCAAGCCGCCAAAGAACTCAGCATTCCGAGCTTGTATTTCACCAACCTCATTTCTGCTCGCCCCCTGATGGGCCCTGCAGGTGCAGGTTCATTGGCCCAAGTGATCAATGGGGCCATTGCCAACAAGTCGCGCTTTGATGAAATGAAAGCCTTCTTTGGCGACACTGGCACCGGCCATGCAGCCGGCGTCTGGGAAGCCTCGCAGGGTGTGCCTGAAAACCGCCCTGAGTTTGAAGCGGAAACGCGCAGACAGCTTGAGAAGCAAGCCAAAAAAAGCAAAGCGGAGGCCATGATCTGATGCTAGTTCTTGACCACGATCGCGCAGGTGGCTATTGGGGAGCGGTGTATGTGTTCACCGCCATCAAAGGCTTGCAAGTTGTCATTGACGGCCCCGTGGGCTGCGAGAATTTGCCTGTCACTTCGGTCTTGCATTACACCGATGCACTGCCGCCTCATGAGTTGCCCATTGTGGTCACGGGTTTGGCAGAAGAGCAATTGGGCCGTGAAGGCACCGAAGGTGCCATGCGCCGTGCACACGCCACTCTCAACCCTGATCTGCCTTCAGTGGTGGTCACAGGTTCAATCGCAGAAATGATTGGTGGTGGTGTGACGCCTGAAGGCACCAACCTGCAACGCTTTTTACCGCGCACCATCGACGAAGATCAGTGGCAATGCGCCAACCGAGCCATGTACTGGCTGTGGCAACAATACGGCATCAAGCATGTGCCCAAGCGGGAGCGCAAAGAAGGCGAGCGTCCACGCGTCAATATCATTGGACCGAGCTACGGCACCTTCAACTCACCCAGCGATTTGGCTGAAATTCGCCGCTTGGTGCAAGGCATCGGCGCTGAAGTCAACATGGTCTTCCCCTTGGGATCACATCTGGCCGATGTGTCGCGCTTGGTCGAAGCCGATGTGAACATTTGCATGTACCGCGAATTTGGTCGCATGCTCTGTGAAGCTCTAGAGCGGCCTTACTTGCAAGCACCCATTGGCTTGCACAGCACCACCAAATTCTTGCGCTCTTTGGGCGAATTGCTTGGCCTCGATCCCGAGCCCTTCATCGAAAGAGAAAAGCACAGCACCATCAAGCCCATTTGGGATTTATGGCGCTCTGTCACCCAAGACTTTTTTGGTACTGCCAACTTTGGCGTGGTTGCCAACGAAACCTACACGCGCGGCATTCGCCATTTCTTAGAAGACGAAATGGGCCTGCCCTGCAACTTTGCCATCTCGCGCATCGCGGGTGCCAAAACCGACAACGCCGAAGTACGCAGACTGGTCACGGAAAAAACGCCGCTCATTTTGTACGGCAGCTACAACGAGCGCATCTATTTGGCCGAGTGCGGTGGTGGCGGCATGATGAAAACCAGTTTCATCCCAGCCAGTTTTCCATTGCCCATCATTCGCCGGCATACCGGCACGCCTTTCATGGGCTATGCAGGCGCTACGTACATCATTCAAGAGTTTTGCAACGGTCTTTTTGATGCGCTGTTCCACATCCTGCCACTGGGCACCGAGATGGACAAGATTGAAGGCACTTTGGGTCGCTCAGCGCCCAATACCACCGTGCCGTGGGAGCCAGAAGCACAAGACAGATTAGAAGCTTTGTTGGAACAACAACCCGTATTGGTTCGAATTTCAGCAGCCAAACGAATGCGCGATCAAGCAGAGCGAGATGCACGGGAAACCGGCCGCTCTCATGTTGAAGCGGAAAGATTCACAGAATTGTTCGGTCAAGCGAATGAAGGCGCACACGCATGAAAGGTGTGCACTTGAATTCGTTGGGTCGTCCAATCCTTCGGCTAGTCCGGGGGTCCACCTGTTGCGGTGTCAAAGCCACAACAGTCCGTCCTGTATCTGCAAGGGTACAGGGAGTCGCCGAAAGGCATTTAGAAAGAGGCACAAACTATGACTGATGCAGCTAACCCTTCAGGGCTGTCAGACGAAGAAGCCCAAGAGTTTCACCAGTACTTCATACAGGGCTACCTGTTGTGGGCTGTGGGAGCTTTCTTCGCCCACAGCTTAGTGTGGATCTGGCGTCCCTGGTTCTAAAAAAACCATTCAACGGAGATACGTATGACCCATCCGAACGATCGCATGACAACGGCTCAATCTCACGACCATTTCGATGGTTATGGGGTCACCTATGTTTTGCTATTTTTAGTGTTCATGGTTCTCGCTTTAGCGGGACAGTTGCTGGTCCTTGACTGGCGAAGCTGGCTCCCTGGGGCCGAGGGTTCAACGGGCACTTTGGACGGCGTGAAGTCTTCTGTCTATACCGTTATTTCTCAATTGAGTTAAGAAAGGAAATTACTATGTGGCGCATGTGGCGTGTGATAGATCCCCGCAAGGCAATAGTTCTAACTGGACTGATGATTGCCTTTATTTCAACATCGATTCACCTGATTCAAATCAGCGGCGATCGGTACAACATCAACAGCTGGCATCCCGATACGGCCAAGGCCGCAGCGGCGAAAGCACAGCCACAAAATGCGGCATTGCCGCAAAAATAAGGGCCACTGGTCTTTATGTCGACAGACGCACTTCGCTCAATTCATTTGAACGATGCGTCTGTCCTTTTATTTTTAATTTGAAGCCTACAAGACCTCACAAACAGTCAATCGGTCGGAGGATGCAACTATGTCCATGCTGAGTTTTGAACGCAAATACCGTGTACGCGGCGGTACCATTTTTGGGGGCGACCTGTTTGATTTTTGGGTCGGTCCTTTTTATGTCGGATTTTTTGGAATCACGACACTGTTTTTTGTCCTCACGGGCACCACCATGATTTTGTGGGGCGCAGCGATGGGCCCCACTTGGAACGTTTGGCAAATCAACATTGCCCCACCCGACATTTCTTATGGCTTGCGTTTTGCGCCCATGATGGAAGGCGGTTTGTGGCAACTGATCACTGTCTGCGCCATCGGCTCGTTTGTGTCCTGGGCTTTGCGTGAAGTTGAAATTTGCCGCAAGTTAGGCATGGGCTTGCATGTGCCAGTGGCTTTCAGCATGGCTATTTTGGCTTATGTCAGTTTGCAAGTGATCCGTCCTGTGCTGATGGGTGCTTGGGGCCATGCATTCCCTTATGGCATCTACAGTCACCTTGACTGGGTGAGCAACACCGCTTACCAGTACTTGCACTTCCACTACAACCCGTGGCACATGATTGCGGCCAGTTTGTTCTTTGCAACCACGCTCGCACTGTCGATGCACGGCGGCTTGGTGCTGTCAGCGACCAACCCTGGCAAGGGCGAAGTGGTCAAGACGCCAGAACACGAAGACACGTTCTTTCGCGACCTGATTGGTTACTCAGTGGGTACCTTGGGCATTCACCGCTTAGGCCTTTTCTTGGCACTGGCAGCGGTGTGGTTCGGCATTGTTTGTATTGTGGTGAGTGGCCCGTTCTGGACTGGCGCTTGGCCTGAATGGTGGGGTTGGTGGCTCAACATGCCCATCTGGCGCACCTAATTAAAGAGAGGAAATTGAAATGGCCGAATACCAAAATCTTTTCACCTCGGTGCAGCCCGTTGGGCCTTTGCACCACGGCGTTGACTTACCTCGCGGCGACGACAAGCGCACGGGGGAACCTTTTCTGGTGCACCTCTTTGGTCGCATTGGCAATGCACAAATCGGTCCTGTTTATCTGGGCTCGCTCGGCGTAGCGTCCTTGATATTCGGCATCGCTGCTTTCAACATCATTGGCTTCAACATGTTGGCTTCGGTTGACTGGAATCCCATTCAATTGCTGCGTCAGTTGTTTTGGCTGGCACTGGAGCCACCACCGCCGTCTTATGGTCTGAGTATTCCACCGCTGGCTCAAGGCGGTTGGTGGCTTGTTGTGGGCTTCTTGCTGACCATATCGATCATGTTATGGTGGGTTCGAACTTACCGTCGTGCCAGACAACTTGGCTTGGGCACGCATGTGGCTTGGGCCTTTGCAGCGGCCATTTGGCTCTACTTGGTTTGCGGATTTTTCCGCCCCATCATGATGGGCAGCTGGTCAGAGGCGGTACCCTTTGGGATCTTTCCGCACTTAGATTGGGTCTCGGCCATCTCGCTGCGCTACGGTAACTTGTTCTACAACCCGTTCCATGCGCTGTCGATTGTGTTCTTGTACGGTTCTGTGTTGTTGTTTGCCATGCACGGTGCCACCATCTTGGCGGTCGGACGTTATGGCGGTGAGCGTGAGATTGAACAAATTGTAGATCGCGGTACGGCTTCTGAGCGGGCTGCTTTGTTCTGGCGCTGGACCATGGGCTTTAACGCCACCATGGAATCCATTCACCGCTGGGCGTGGTGGTTTGCAGTGCTCTGCCCCTTGGTTGGCGGTGTCGGCATCTTGCTTACAGGAACCGTCGTTGACAACTGGTACCTCTGGTCTGTCAAACACCATGTCGTCCCTGCTTACCCATTGGGCAGCCCTATCGTGGTTGATCCCGCTATCCTGGGAGTGAAACCATGAAAATGATTTTTAAAACTGCACTGTGCCTGATGGCCGCTGTGATGTTGGCCGGCTGTGAAAGGCCGCCCATTGAAACAGTTCAAACTGGCTTCCGTGGCACGGGCATGGAGCAAATCTACAACCCGCGTACCTTGGCCAAGCAAGCGTCTTTGAATGCAGCGCCCGCTGCAGCAGACGCTGCTGATGCCGATGGTCCTAAGGCCAAGGACGTTTACAAAAATGTTCAAGTTTTGGGCGATCTGAGCGTGGGCCAGTTCAACCGACACATGGCCTCCATTACCCAATGGGTTGCGCCAGAGGCCGGTTGCGCTTATTGCCACAATGTTCAAAATTTTGCGGATGACGACAAGTACACCAAGGTGGTGGCGCGTCGCATGATTGAGATGACGCAAAAGGTCAATCAAGACTACAAAGCCCACGTGGCCGAAACTGGCGTCACGTGCTACACCTGTCACCGTGGCAACAACATCCCAACGCAAGTTTGGACAGCGCCAAAAGATCGCCTGTATGCCAACAGTTTATTGGGTGATTTGGCAGGGCAAAACATTGCCACCAAAGCGGCCGGTTTAACGTCTTTGCCGTTTGACCCCTTCACCCCTTACCTGAAGGACGCACAGCCTATTCGTGTCAACAGCAATACAGCCATGACCGGTGCAGGCGCTCATGCCAACCGTGCATCGACCAAGCAAGCTGAGCACACTTACTCGCTGATGGTGCACATGTCTGAATCTCTGGGTGTGAATTGCACGTATTGCCACAACACGCGCAACTTTGCATCTTGGGAAGAGTCTCGGCCGCAACGTGTCACTGCATGGCATGGCATTCGGATGGCGCGTGACTTGAACAATGACTACATGACACCGCTGACCGACAAGTTCCCGGCAAATCGCCTCGGTCCCAAAGGTGATGTGGCCAAGGTCAATTGCAGCACTTGCCACCAAGGGGCTTACAAACCGCTTTATGGTGCACAAATGGCCAAAGACTTCCCAGAGCTTCAGGCCCTCGCAAAGCCTTAAACTCTGAGACTCACAAGGCCTGCACCCGCTGCGGTTCAGGCCTTTTTTTATGGGGAATTCAGACATGAGCGCGCCAGCATCAACAGCCAACAATGACCAAGTGGTCGTGCTGTTGTTGGCTGACATTGCACAGGCCTCGCGGCTGTGGGGTTGGTCGCGCATCGTCAAAGGGCCCCAAGCTTTGCAAGACATTCCTGGCTTGCTGTTTTCAAAAGTTTTGGGCAGTGGTTATGAGGGTGGTTTTGGACTTAGACCCAGCCCTTCACGCCAAGGTTTGTTTGGCTTGTTTGAATCTTTGGAAACAGCCCAAGACTTTGTGGCCAAGTCCAGTTTATTGCAAGCGTACCAAGAGCGTTCTGACGAGTTGTGTTGGGCCCTGCTTAAAACTTGGTCATGCCGCGGAAGCTGGGACGGACAATCACTTGACGTTTGCGCGGCGCAACCCATCAAGGGGCCTGTGGCGGCGCTGACGCGTGCCTCCATCAAGCTGGCCAAAGCACCTGCGTTTTGGCGGCATGCGCCGCCTTCTCAAAACGCACTGACAGATGCCAAAGGCTGCCAGTTGGCGGTTGGCTTGGGCGAAGCACCCTTTGTGCGGCAAGCCACTTTCACCATTTGGGACAGTGTGTCGGACATGAATGCGTATGCGCGTTCGGGCGCGCACTTAGAAGCCATTCAAGACGCTGCGCAAAACGACTATTTTTCTGAATCCATGTTTGCACGATTTGTCCCTTTGCAAGTGCAGGGTCAATGGCATGGCAAAGTCTATGCTTAATTCCAGGCACACACCTCGGGTGGTGGTGGTGGGTGCAGGCATTGGCGGTTTGGTCAGTGCCTTGGTCTTGGCACACCGCGGATTGGATGTCAGCTTGGTTGAAAGCGCCGCAAGCCCTGGCGGCAAAATTCGCCAAGTGCAAGTCGATGGTGTGGGCGTTGATTCCGGCCCCACTGTGTTTACCATGCGCTGGGTCTTGGATCAAATGTTGCAAGAGATGGGCACCTCACTTGCCGATATTTTGAAACTCGAAGACATTGGCGTGCTGGCCAGACATGCATGGGATGGCAGCCCACAGACACTCGATTTATTGTCTGACACCGCCCAGAGTGCAGATGCCATCGCAGCCTTCAGCAGCCCCCAAGAAGCCAGACGGTTTTTGGGTTTTTGCAAGCAAGCACGCAGCCTGTATGACACGCTTGAGAAACCCTACATCCGAAGCGAGCGACCCGATCTTTTAAGCATGGTGGGCGATCTGGGATTGCAAGGCATGGCCACGCTCACAGGCTTGGGGCCCTTCGCCAGTTTGTGGCGCAGTTTGGGCAAACACTTTCACGACCCTCGTTTGCAACAACTCTTTGGTCGCTATGCCACTTACTGCGGCTCTTCGCCCTGGTCCGCACCGGCCACTTTGATGCTGGTGGCGCAAGTTGAATTGGATGGCGTGTGGTCGGTCTCTGGCGGCATGTTTGAAGTGGCCAAAGCTTTGGCGCAGTTGGGCGAAAAATGGGGCGTGAAACCCCGCTATGGTCATGCGTGCGAGCGCATCCTCACCCAAGGCGGTCAAGTCAGTGGTGTGCAACTTGATTCAGGTGAAGTGCTTGAAGCCGATCATGTGATTTTCAATGGCGATGTGGCTGCTTTGGCGCAGGGTTTGTTGGGCCCAGCCGTGCAGCCGAGTTTTCAAACAGTGACCGCGGAAAATCGGTCTTTGTCAGCTTTCACCTTGTCGATGCATGCTGAAAGCAGTGGCTTTCCCATGGTGCGGCACAACGTCTTTTTCAACCAAAATTACCAGCGTGAGTTTGATGATATTTTTCAACATCGCAGATTGCCTGAGCAAGGCACGGTGTATGTCTGCGCCCAAGATCGAAGCGACGAAGGGCTGGCTCAGCCTGGTTTGGAACGACTTTTGTGCCTTGTCAATGCGCCCGCTGATGGCGATACTCATTCCTTCAATTCATCGGAGATACACGCATGCGAAACCAGCAGTCTGGCGCTGATGCGTCGCTGTGGCCTAGAGATCAAGGCCTCACCGCAACAAGTGGTTCGAACTTTGCCGCAGGACTTCGCGCGTCTGTTTCCGGGCAGTGGGGGCGCACTCTATGGCCAAGCGACACACGGATGGATGTCGGCCTTCGCGCGCCCCTCATCGCGCAGCAAAGTGCCGGGCCTTTACACGGCGGGGGGCAGCGTGCACCCGGGGCCGGGCGTGCCCATGGCAGCCATGTCGGGACGTTTGGCGGCCGCGACGCTGATGGCGGACCTCGGTTTGACCAAGTCGTCCCGCCGGGTGGTTATCTCTGGTGGTATGTCGACGCGCTAAGCGACGACGGCGAATACGGCCTCTCCATCATTGCCTTTGTGGGCAGTGTGTTCTCTCCCTACTATGCATTGGCACGCAGCCGTGCTGGCGGCCTTGCTGATCCTGAAAACCATTGCGCTTTGAATGTGGCCCTTTATGGCAAAGGTGGCAAGCGATGGACCATGACAGAGCGAGGCAGCTCGCATGTTTCGCGCAATGCCACGCATTATCAAATTGGCCCCAGTCGTTTGAACTGGGACGGTCAAGCGCTCACCATTGACATTGACGAAATCAATGTGCCCATCCCCATGCGAGTTCGCGGCCGTGTCACTGTGAGGCCTGAAGGGCTTTGCAATTTTGTCACGCCGCTAGACAACGAGGGCTTGCACCGTTGGGGACCTATCGCACCGTGCTCACGCGTTGAAGTTGAAATGGACAACCCACAGTTCAGCTGGCGCGGTCATGCCTACATGGATTCCAATGAAGGCGATGAACCCGTAGAAAACGGCTTCCAAGATTGGGATTGGGCACGCGCGGAAATGGCCAATGGGGATACCAGCGTGGTCTACGATGTGAGGCCTAAACAAGGGCCAGGCCGGGTTGTGGCGCAACGCTTTTCACCGGATGGCAGTTACACCGCTTTCACAGCGCCAGCAAGACACAACTTGCCTTCTTCGGGCTGGCAGCTTTCGCGGGGTATGTGCAGTGAATCGAGCCAAGCGCCCGAAGTGCTGAGCACTTTAGAAGACACGCCGTTTTATGTTCGATCCTTGCTGCGCACTCAACTGCTGGGTGAGAGCGTCACTGCAGTTCACGAGTCATTGGACATTCCCCGACTGGTGTCCTTGCCGGTGCGCTTCATGTTGCCTTTTAGAATGCCGCGACGTGCCTAAGTGAATTTTTTCGGCGTCGCGTGGCATGGTCTTTATGTTCAGTCGTTTTGACGAGCGCGTGCCAAGGTCCGCTCCCTCTCTCTGGGCCCAAAGCTAGAAGCCAACGCACCCTCTGCCTCTAAGCCTTCAAGGTAAATGCTTTCAATCTCTGGCGCAGCACGCAGCAATTCGCGCTCGGCAAAAGGCATGTGCAGCAAAGCTCTGAGCGCAAACAAAATTCGCAGCCAACCTGGCACCCACACTCTGCGCTTGCGCTGCAGCATGCCCTGCACAATGACACGTGCTGTTTCTTCTGGCGATGTCTCGCTGTTCAAAGGGCCTGGCATGGTGGCGCGCAATCGAACAAAGCCGGGATGCAATGCGCCCTCTGTGACCAGCGGTGTGCGAACCCAGCCCGCGTGCACCACCCCCACACCAACCCCATGCGCAGCCATCTCGATTCGCAATGAATTGCCCATGGCCTCTACGGCAGACTTGCTGGCCGCGTAGGCGGACATCACCGGAGGGTGTGCAAAGGAGGAGGACGACGCATTGATCAGAACATAGCCGCTTTGCTTCATGATGGCTGGTAAGGCAGCCCGAATGGTGTTGAAGACGCCAAATACATTGACATCCAAACACCGCTTCCATGCATCGGGGTCGATGTAAGCCATGGGGCCAAAAGCCGCAACACCTGCGTTGGCAAAAACGATGTCAATGCGGCCCAACTTGCGCAAGGTTTTTTCGACCACGTCTTGCATGGCTTGCAGTTGCGTCACATCGGCCACCCAGTGAAGCGTTTGAGGGCCGCAGCGTTGGGCCATTTGCGTCAGCGGTTCTGCATCGCAGTCCACCAAAACAGGCGTGCCGCCATGGGTCAATACTTCAAGGGCCGTGGCTGCGCCAATGCCGGAGGCTGCACCAGTAATGAAGACGACGCGGCCCTTGAGAGCGGTTTTTGAAGTTGCCATTTGCGCTTCCAAGTTAGGACGATCACGACCGTCAAACTGACTTGGTGACCATGAAATACACAATGGGCAAGGGCAGCACGGTGGAGATGGCGCCTGCGATTTTCCAAATACGGGACAGGCGCCAATAGTCTTCTGTGATCTCAGAATGTTGTTGAAGCAAGGCGCGCTGTTTGAATTGAATGGGCACCAGAACGAACAACCAAATCAAACCAGAGAAAGTGAGTAACCAGTATGACCATTGAATCCAAGGATGACTGGCAGCGCCACCAAAATTCTCCGCCATGCCATGGCCTGTCCAAACCACACCTACCGCGCCTAAAAAGGTGAACATGGCGTCAGTGATCAGAACCATCTTGTTGCTGAATTGAATGATGGCGTGATTGCGCGTGCGCTCAGCCAACAAGGCCCAGACGCCGCTCACAATCACGTTGCCTAAGAACAAGCATGCGCACACCAGGTGAATGACCTTGAGGTTAGGTGTCATCTGGGTTCACTTTGTCAGGGCTTCACCGAAGGTGTCTCATCAGACTTGGCACTGCGCTGCATGGCTTGCTGTTTCTCTGTTTCACGTTGTAGACGCGTGATTTCTTTGGCGCGTCGCAAATCACGAAATTGCCAGGCCACCCACAAAGCACCAGCCACCAGCAACACCACGACTTCAAAGATTTTCAAATTCACTGACGTCGAGCGCTTTAGCGAGGGGTTCTTTCACGCTGTTCTAAGCGGCTGAACAAGTCGACCATCCACACAACACGTTCATCAAAACTTCGAACAGGTAGCTTCCATGGTTTTTCAAGGTCCAAGGGGTGTCTTTCACGGCTCACAATGTCGACCAAATAATGGATGGCAGGCACAGGGCTGAGCGTGACATCGGGCACCGCAGGCGCCTTGACCGCCACAGTGGCTGCGCGTGCCAACAAGGCCAGCTTGCGCGCAGTTGAAACTACCGTGCGGTGGTCCACAGAATTGAGGCCTTCACGCTCTAATTGTTTGCCAATTTCGGCATAGACCAATCGCGCGGCTTGAATGGCGGGGCGACAGTCCCAAGGCAATTCGGCCAAACCAAATTCGCCACGGCGGTACAAAGCGTCTGCACGCAACAACAAGCGTTGAGTGAAACCCGCAATGCGCGAATCGAACACAGGATCGGCCAACCAAGCATCTGCGTCCATGCCAATTTCGCGGAACCATGCGCGGGGAATGTACAAACGCCCCATTTGCGCATCGGCGCCAATGTCTCGGGCAATGTTGGTCAGTTGCATGGCCACACCCAGCTCACTTGCGCGGGCAATGGCGGTGTCTGTGCTGGCGCCCATGATGATGGACATCATGGCGCCCACAGTGCCGGCAACTCTGGCGCCATAGGCCTCGACATCGGCCAAGTTTTCGTAGCGGCGGCCTTGAGAGTCCCACAAGAAACCATCTAGCAAGGCCTCTAGCAAGCCAATGGGAATGCCGTAGCGATGAACCACGATGGTCAACGCGCGGTCTGCGTCTTCGGCGCCCGGCCTTCCGGCATAAATGGCTGCCAGGCGCGACTTCAAATCGGCCATGGCCAAAACCGGGTCATCGCCTTCGTCAATGGCGTCGTCAGCCAAACGGCAAAAAGCATAGAGCGCAATGGCGGGCGGCCGCAAACGGACCGGCAGCAAGCGCGAGGCCGCAAAAAAAGATTTCGAACCACCGCGCATGAGTTCGGTGCAGGCCTCTAAGTCGTAGGGCAAAGACACTGGAGGTGAATTCAAGCTTGGATCAGGCAAATGATTGGACATCGGGAACCACCGTTTCAAGCATTTTTGCGGACATTAAAACACTGGGCACACCAGCACCTGGCTGGCTACTGGCACCCACCATGAACAAGCCTTCCACATCTTGGCTTCTGTTGTGCGGCCGGAACCATGCACTTTGAATCAAGATGGGCTCGAGGCCAAAACCTGCGCCTTTGTAAGACCACAAGCGGTCTTGAAAATCTTGCGGTGTGGTGACTTTGGAAGACACTACATGCTGCTTCAAATCAGGCAGCACACTTTCTTGCAGCACCGTGGCAATGGCATCGCGATACTGTTCGGTGATGGCTGGCCAGTCGGTTTCGCTGCTGAGATTGGGCACCACAGAAAGCGCATAAAAACTGTCGCAACCTTCAGGGGCCAGCGAAGGATCGGTGGCGGTTGGGCGGTACAAATACAAACTGAAATCTTTGGACAGTTTGTGATTTTTGAAAATATCTTGCAACAAGCCTTTGTAGCGCGGGCCTAAGACCATCATGTGGTGCGGCACATCTTCGTACTTTCGGTTGGTGCCAAAGTACCAAACAAACAGACCCGATGAATACTTGCCCTTGGCAATGCGCTTGTCGGTCCAATGCTTGCGGTGTTGCGGCTCAATGAGATTGCGGTAGGTCCACGCGGCGTCGCCATTGCTGACCACAATGTCGGCAGGCAAGTATTCCCCATTGGCCAACTCAACGCCTTTGGCACGCCCATCTTCCACCCGAATGCGTGTGACGGGCGCGTTGTACCGAATGGGCACTTTTCGCTCTTCCAAAAGCTTCACCAGTTCACGCACAATGGCGCCGGTGCCACCCATGGCCGAGTGCACGCCCCAGCGACGCTCCAAAGAATGAATGAGCGAGTAAACGCAAGTGACTGAATAAGGATTGCCGCCAATGAGCAAGGGGTGAAAGCTCATGACGATGCGCAACTTGGGGTGCTTGATGTGCTGTGCCACCAAGCTGTAAATAGAACGCCAAGCTTGCATGCGCGCCAAATTGGGCATGGCCTTGATCACATCGCCAATGGTTTCAAAGGGCACCATGCCCAGCTCGACAAAACCCAGCTGGAAACACTTCTCAGACGCCACCATCAGGTTCTTGAAACCTTGCACATCTTCAGGACTGAATTTGGCAATTTGATCGAGCATTTGCTCGTCGTTGTTGCTGTAGTCAAAGTGCGTGCCATCGTCAAACCGAATGCGGTAGAAAGGCGACATCAAGCGCAAATCAACATGGTCTTTCATCTCGCGGCCACACAGTGTGAACAGCTCGGCAATCAGGTGCGGCAAGGTGATGATGGTGGGTCCGGCGTCAAAGGTGAAACCGTCTTGCTTGTGCACATAGGCGCGGCCGCCTGGGGCATCGAGTTTTTCCAACATTTGAACGCGATATCCTTTGACGCTCAAACGAATGGCTGCCGCCAATCCACCAAAGCCCGTGCCAATCACAATGGCCGTAGGCGCACGCCGGCCCACTTCAGAGGCTGTGCCTGTGGGGTGCTGGTGATCACCACCGCCCCCTCCCGGGCCGCCGTCTGTGTTAATTGACTTGTAGAGATTTTTCATGTGAATCCAAGTGGGCGGGCAAAACCGGAGGCACATGTGCATCAAAGGCTGCAGGCGTTTCTGTGTTGTGATGTTTGCGAATGGCCCAACGCCACAAAGCCGTTGTGTCTAGCGGCAGGACCAACATGAGGTGCTCGACAATGGCCAAGGCCAACATGGTGCCCACCAAGACTGCACCCACCACTTGGGCGGATGTGGTCATGGGCTGGTTGGCGAAGTCAATTAAGAGCCACAAACAGGCACTGGCGAAGGCCACTGCAAACGGAAAAAATGCATTCATGCGGCGGCGTTTGAAGAAGCTTTCTAAATATGCCAAATGAGCAGGCAAAAATTCTTCACTCAAGTTTCGAACGCCAAGAAACAAGTTCAGTTTGGCGCTGGTGCGCATGATCCACAAGACCAAATAGGTGCCTGTGCCCACTTGGTTGGGCGCATCCCAAGTGATGGCCACAATGGCCAGCCCCACCAAGAGAATGGCCAACTCGTGCCACACCACGGCATTGAAGGATGCCGTCAATCGGGGCCAGCCCGTTGTGCTTTTCAAGATGGCTGTTTTTTGCGGGCCAGTGATCCAACCCGTGAGAAAGCTCAACTCGTTCCAACCCCAAGCCAGCAAGGCGCAAGTGAATGCGCAGTAGGCGCCTGTGACGCCTGTTTGCTGCGCCGTGTGGGCCAAGCCAGCCAAGGCACCAAGACCTAATGCGGAGGAGATGACCAAACTCATGGTCACCGCCGTGCGCGACATGCGATTTAAAAGAATCACGATACCGGTGCTGAACCACCAGATAAAAATCGCAAATCCCAGCGCAACAAAGGTGTCGGACATCCTTGGCTTTCAGTGTCTGTTGGCTAGCAATTTACCAAGCAGGCACCATGCGCACATCGGCTGGCAAAGCATGGTGCTTGACAGGCAAGAAGTACAAGCGAAGGAAAGTGAGGCCGCCCGAAATGGCCCAACGGACACGTTGCAGATTGCCCACCAAGCCGCCTTGCGCCTTGGCCGCATTCATTTGAGTTTGCACATGGAACAAATGCGACAAGCCCTCCCTGAAGGCTGGGTTGTCAATGTCCAAGCTGACAGGGAAAACTTGCTTGGTGATTTCGTTGGTAATGCGGAAGACTTCGTAGTCATAGGTGCCAGACTCAAGGCCCATCTCGTGGTGCAGCATGGGACGTGTGTGGTCACGAACGTACATGGTGGCGTAAACAGCCAACAAGAAAAAGCGAATCCAGAACACATTGCCGCCACGCAACAAATGCGGATTGGCACGCATGATCAATGCAAACGATTCACCATGGCGAAACTCGTCGTTGCACCAGCGCTCAAACCACCGAAAAATGGGATGGAAGCGCTTGTCTGGATTTTTTTCCAATTGACGGTAAATGGTGATGTAACGGGCGTAGCCAATTTTCTCTGACAAGTAAGTGGCGTAGAAAATGTATTTGGGCTTGAAGTAGGTATAAGCCTTGGTGCGCTTCAAATCGCCCAAGTCAATGCCCAGACCAAAGTCCTTCAAAGACTGGTTGATGAAACTGGCGTGGCGCGATTCATCGCGCGCCATGTAGCGCATCAATTGTTTGATGTCGGGGTTTTCAACATTTCTGAAAATTTCGTTGTACAAAATGCAACCCGAAAATTCAGAGGTGAGCGAGGAGATTAAAAAGTCCAAAAACTCTTGGCGCATTTCAGGGCTGACTTGCGAGAATCTTTCGGCCACTTCCCTGGTAAATTCTTCGTCGCGCTGAAAGTGATCGTGGTTGTTGTCGCCTTCGTATTCCGCCATCATTTTGTCCCACTCGGCACGCATAGGAGACATGTCAAGCTTGTCCATGGCCGCAAAATCGGTGGTGTAAAAACGGGGGCTGAGCATGGTGCTCTCGACCGCTTTTTGCGATGCTTGTTCAGCGGTGTCAATGCTTGTATGGGCTTGCATGAAAAAAATCTCCAGCTTTAAAAATGGTTGACTGACTCAATCCTGAATCATTCAGGTTGCATGGCTAGAAATCGTGCGAATTCCGCTGTATTTGTTGGACCAAATGACTCTAAATCGACACGCTGTCCTGTGCTTGGGTCCATCAAAGTGACCCTGCCATCTACACGGGCAATCAGGTCAAAGGGTTGGGCGGAACCGATGCCTCTGGAAAAGCGTTCGCGCGTTAATGCGCGCAGTGCGCCGCGCACAAAACCTTGTTCGCCATACAACACTGTGAGGGTTTGTCCTGAGACGCCATCGGCTACCCGAACGCCCCCATCTTTTTGATCTTCGAATACCAAGGAGCGTTGCACTGTGGGCGCAGCTGCAAGCTGATCAGGGCCGTTGCCCGTGATGCGAATCAAGCCCACTGAGATGAGTGAGAACGCAATGATGCCAGCGGCAAAATAAAGAATCCAGCGCGGAAAGCTGTCGGGCGCTACCGGCATACGGGCTTGAGAAGATTGAACAAGTTGGGCTTGGCTCATGTTGGACTCACTTGCATGAAGGCGCCATCACGGCGATCATTTGGCGCTGCACTGGCTGCTTCAACTGCGTTGGCAGCAAGGCCGGTGCTTTGTGTCCATGCATCACGAAGCTTTTCAGCCAAGATTTGCACATCAGGTACTGCACGCAATGTAGGCTCAGGCTTTGCAATGCGCCATGGCCGCACGCTGGGCCACAAATGCACCCAACCAATGCGGTCTGCGCCTTTCAAGGCCAAGGTGATGTCGCCAAAACCGTTTTGCACCATGCGCACGTCAGCAGACGCTATTTGCATGAAGGGCAGGTTAAAAGAAACCGTCAAGACAATGCCCAAGCGCATCACGACTCGTTTGTTGGTGACGGTATAGACCGTGGTGCGCGCTGTGAAGTAGGCCAGCGTCCACACAGTGGCCAAGCCAATGACCGCCAGTGGCGCAATCCATTTGATGGCCGACAAAACAGCCATGAAGCCAGCACCCTGTTCTAAAGCTGGCCAAGCACAAACCACGATCAAGACTGCGAAATACAGCGCTAATTTTTTGAAGTGAAAGGCTGAATAGGCCAAGGCCGCCACATCGGGCGAGCCCTGCCAGACAATGAACTCGTCACTTGGCAAGCGTTCGGGCAAACCAAACTGCGGTTCAAACTCGTATTCATGTCCCAAATTTTCGATCGCCATTATCTTTTCCTCAACAGACTTTCAATTCAAATCAATTGACGCTGATTTGAAACTCAGATCAGCGGTTCGCTGCGCTTTGCATCGGCGTACAAAGTACCACCGCCGTAATAAGCACTGATCTTTTCCTCTTCCAGTTTGGTGATCTGGTCAGGGTTTTTCAGTGCTGGCACAGCGGCAAAATGACGCGCGTAGATAGAGTGCACTTCCACTTGATTTCTGCGAATCAGGGAAAACGCGGTGGGCAGTAAAACGCTTTTGCCACCAGCAACTTCCACTTCCAAATAGCGGAACATCATCTCAGCAGAGTCAATCCAAATGTCTTTCACAGTGCCGCCTTGTTTGCCGTCGCCCGCCATCACTGGCAGACCACGCGGGTCCACATCTTGTGAGGCCACCGTGTACTCGCTGACCACGCGAAGTGGCTGAATCAGTGGCTTGCCGTGTGTCGTCATTTCAGGCACATCTTCTCGGCTGGCATAAGCGCCAGCGCCAACAGCTGCCAGCATGGCATCGCCCTTGGGTTCAATGGGTGCGCCAGATGTGGGGCTGGTGGCCACTGCGTTGTAAGCGGGTTCTTTGCGCATCAAGTCAGGCACGGTGACACTTTTGCCACCTTCTAGCAAGAAGGTTTTCGGCTCAGGAATCGGGAAGCCCTTGACCACAGCACGACCGCTGCTGCTGGACTCCATGGGATAGCCTTCGCGATGGCCCTCTTGAACAAGAT
>CANFJC010000002.1 GCA_947447245.1 Comamonadaceae bacterium | reverse complement strand
GGCATGGTTGGAAGAGCCCTTGCCCGCAGAAGACATCAGTGGCCATCGGCACTTGCGTGAGCACACCAGCATTCCTGTGGCGGTGGGCGAATCTTTGTACCACCCCATGCAATTCCGAGAGTATTTGGAACAAGGTGCTTGCAGTGTGGTGCAGCCCGACGTGGCCCGCATTGGCGGCATCACAGCTTGGATCAAAACAGCACATTTGGCCGAAACATTTGATGTGCCCGTGTGCCCGCACTTCCTGATGGAATTACACGTCAGTTTGTGTGCCGCAGTGCCCAACGCCCCCTGGGTGGAATACATTCCACAATTGGATGACATCACGCACTCGCGCATGAAAGTTCAAGACGGCTTTGCCATTCCGCCGGATGCCCATGGCTTGGGCATTGATTGGAATTGGGATGCCATTCAAAAACAGCAAAAGATTTATTTGGAGATTCAACATGCGACTTAAAAACAAAAACATTTTGGTCACAGCGGCCGGCCAAGGTATTGGACATGCTGCGGTCATGGCCATGGCAGCAGAGGGCGCCACAGTTTGGGCTACCGATGTCAACCCTGAATTGCTTAAAAGCTATGCAAGTGTGGCCAATGTTCACACGGCCGTGCTGGATGTCATGAACAAAGATGCCATTCACAAGCAAGTGGCGCTCATCCCACGCATCGATGCGCTGTTCAATTGCGCGGGCGTGGTTCATGGCGGCACCATTTTGCAAGCCACTGACACAGACTGGGAATTCGCTTTCAATCTCAATGCGCGTGCGCAGTTTTGGATGATTCAAGCCGTGTTGCCCAAAATGCTAAGCCAAGGTGGCGGCAGCATCATCAACATGGCCAGCGTGTGCTCCAGCGTGCGAGGCTTGCCCAACCGATTCATTTATGGCGCGTCTAAAGCTGCCGTCATTGGCCTCACAAAAAGCGTGGCCGCAGACTACGTCACTAAGGGCATTCGCTGCAATGCCATTTGCCCCGGCACCGTGGAAACACCTTCTTTGCACGATCGCATCAATGCAGAAGCCGATCCGGTTCAAGCGCGCAAAAACTTCATTGCGCGTCAGCCCATGGGGCGTTTGGCGCAAGCCCATGAAATTGCGCCCATCATTGTTTTCTTGGCCTCAGACGAAGCTATATTTGCAACAGGCAACGCTTACATGGTGGACGGTGGTATGACCATTTGATTTTTTAAACAGGAGTGAATTGTATGAATCATTATGATTTAAATGGCAAGCATCTAGTTATTACTGGAGGGGCCACAGGACTGGGTCTAAAGGTTGCTTCAAGAGCCCTCAGCTCTGGGGCTTTGGTGTCACTTTGGGATAAAAGTCAAATAGGTTTGCAGTCTGCAAAAGAGACGCTTGAGAACTCAGAAAGAGTGAACTTAATACAAGTAGACGTATCTGATCACGCTTCTGTAGTTAAGGCGGCTCATTTAACGGCACAGATTGGTCTAATCGATGCGCTAATTAACTCAGCGGGAATTGTTGGGCCCAATAGATTGCTTGTGGATTACACTGTTCAGGATTGGCAAGAAGTTATGAACGTAAACATTAATGGAGTATTCAACTGTTGCCGTGAAATTGTTCCTTACCTACTTAAAAGCCCAGCAGGACGTATTGTAAATATCGCTTCAGTTGCAGGGAAAGAAGGGAACCCTACTGCAAGTGCATATAGTGCCAGTAAAGCTGCCGTAATCGCTATTACAAAGTCGCTTGGTAAAGAGTTAGCCAAGACGAACGTATTGGTCAATTGTGTAACTCCAACTGCGTTTCAATCTGCTATGTTAGATGCTCAGTCAAAAGAGCATGTTCAGTATATGCTTTCCAAAATTCCTCAAGGAAGGTTTGGACTTCCGGAGGAGGTCGCTGCCTTAATTGTTTGGCTATGTACGACTGACTGTTCATTTTCTACAGGTGCAGTTTTTGACATTTCTGGTGGTCGATCGACTTATTAATTCTGGCGGATTCAAGCACCCTGCACTTCGTGCTTGAATCCGCCTAGTAAATATCACGATTTAGAAATAGCAATTGAATTAGGTTAAAATCTAAATTACTGAATCTTAATAAATTATTTTCAAAATCAATAAATATGTCTATCGAAAAAGAAAACAATATTAGATTGCAAATTTCTAAACTTGTAAACGAATATGCGTCTTTAATATTTAAGACGGAAACCTTTTTCCCAGGTGTCACAACAGTTCCGCCTTCTGGAAAATTATTGGATGCAACGGAACTACGTTACATGGTGGACGCATCATTAGACGCATGGCTTACTGCCGGAAGATTCAATACGGATTTTGAGAAAAAACTAGCATCCTTTATAGGAGTTAAGCACTTAATCACTGTTAATTCCGGGTCCTCAGCAAATTTAGTTGCCTTCAATACGCTAACGTCACCAAAGCTTGGAAGCCGAGCAATTCAGAAAGGCGATGAAGTCATCGGGGTAGCTGCAGGTTTTCCAACAACTGTAAATCCAATTTTGCAGTTTGGAGCAGTGCCTGTTTTTGTTGATGTAGACAAGTGGACTCATAACATCGATGCAGAAAAAATCGAGGCTGCAATTAGCCCAAAAACTAAGGCGATCATGTTGGCGCACAGTTTGGGAAATCCTTTTAATTTGGATGTCGTCACTCAAATATGCAAAAAATATAATTTATGGTTAATAGAGGATTGCTGTGATGCTTTAGGCTCAACATACAAGGGACAAATGGTGGGTACCTTTGGCGACATCGCAACCTTAAGCTTTTACCCTGCTCATCACATCACTATGGGTGAGGGAGGGGCGGTGTTTACCAACCATGACGAGTTAAAAGTAATTGCAGAGAGTTTCAGGGACTGGGGACGTGACTGCTACTGTCAGCCAGGTAAAGACAATACATGCGGTAAGAGGTTTTGCCAAAATCTAGGAAATTTGCCGGAGGGTTACGATCACAAATACACCTATAGCCACTTAGGCTATAACCTGAAAATTACGGACATGCAGGCGGCATGCGGTTTGGCGCAGTTGGAAAAAGTAGGGCGATTTATTCAGGCGCGTAAAGATAATTTCAATTTTTTAAAAAAAAGACTCGTTGCATGTGAAGAGTTTCTTCAACTACCTATTGCCACTGAACATTCTGACCCATCTTGGTTTGGCTTTCCAATAACCTTAAAAGAGAGTAGCCCTGTTAACCGTCTTGACTTGTTGACATATTTAGATCAAAACAAAGTTGGAACGCGATTACTGTTTGCTGGCAACTTAACTCGGCAACCTTATATGCAGAATGCTTATTATCGGATTAGTGGAGAGTTGAAAAACACAAATATAGTCATGGAAAACACTTTTTGGATTGGTGTTCAACCTTCACTCACAATTGAAATGCTTGAATTTTCTGCTAAAAAAATAGAGAGTTACTTAGGCGTCAATTTTTAGGACTTCTTGGAATTCAACATGTACAACGAAAAAGTAAGTGACATCGTAGCCAAAGCTCTTGAAGACTTAGGAATCGACCTGGTTTTTGGAATAATTGGTGCTGGAAATGTGCACTTATTCGAAGCAATTTCTCGGAGAGGTTTTACTGAAATAATATGTGTGCATCATGAACAAGCTGCTTGCATGGCCATGCAATCCTACTATCGTATTAGCGGGAAGTTGTCCGCATCGTTGCTAACAACAGGAGCTGGTTCAACAAATGGTGTAACAGGCGTAGTCTCCGCTTGGGCTGATTCGATACCAGGAATTGTAATTGCGGGCAACGAAAACTCTAAGTTTACAAAACCAGACAGCCCATATCGAATGTGGGGTGTACAAGGATACGATTCAGTAGAAATGGTGCGTAAGGTAACTAAATACGCCAGTCGAGTAACCGATCCAACACAAGTTGTTTTTGAAATCCAAAAGGCTGCATTTCTCGCGCTTGATCAGCGACCAGGGCCCTGCTGGATTGAAATCCCAATGGACATCCAGTCAAATAAAATCGATCCCAATTCTCTCGAGCACTTTATTTCTCCCAAGCCTGAAAAAATTGATGTGCAGTTAATTGATCAGCAATTAGACGTCGTCGTGAAGAGCTTATTAACTTCTATGCGCCCTCTTCTCTGGCTTGGACATGGCATCCGCTTGGCAGGTGCTCAAAACAAGATTCAATCATTGCTCACTAAGTTAGGAGCACCTGCATTGGTATCCTGGGCAGGGATAGACATGATTGATTCCAATCACCCTTTGGTGTTTGGTCGAGCTGGGGTTTATGGCCAAAGATCAGCAAATTTCATCTTGCAAAATTGTGATTATCTATTAACCATTGGCACAAGGCTCGCAATTCCTCAAATCGGATATGACCTTTCTGAGCTTGCAAGAGAGGCTTGTATTGATGTTGTTGACATTGATGCAACTGAAGCAAATAAGCACAAGCCACGTGTGAGGGAGTCAATTGTTTGTGATGCTGGTTTATTTATAGATTTGTTGTTGGAAAAATTGAATGATAAAGAGATTCAATCAAAACAAGATTGGATTGGTCTTTGTAATCAATACCAACAAGATTTTCCATGGATAGGTCCTGAACATTCAGACGAACCTGGCTTTATGAATTCATATCGCTTTATGGATCGCCTGAATGGATTTTTTAAAGAAAACCAGGTCGTCGTTACAGATGTTGGTGCAGGTTTACTTTGTGGCCATCAAGCACTTCGCTTAAGTGATGGGCAGCGATTAATGACTTCAACAGGACTTGGAGAGATGGGGTATGGTCTTCCAGCAGCAATTGGTGCCTCTTTTGCTTTGAATAGGGGCGAAGTAATGTGTTTGAACTGTGATGGTTCTATGATGCTTAATTTGCAAGAACTACAAACTATGGCTCATCATAGTCTTCCAATTAAGCTATTTATATTTAATAACGATGGTTATTTGATGATCAAACATACGCAAAATGCGTTATTCAAAACTGGTCATGTCGGGACAGATAGAGCTTCTGGAGTTTCTTGTCCAGATTATTCAAAAGTTGCGACTGCATTCAACATACCTTCATTTCAAATCAGGAATTGGGAAGAGTGTGATGAAACTCTTAAGAAAGTTCAGGCTGCATCTGGCCCAGTCATTTGTGAAGTTTTCATGCACCCAGAACAACCCTACGTACCGAAATTGTCCTTAGTGCAAAGAGCAGATGGAACCTTATTGTCGCCACCGCTAGAAGACTTATCTCCCCTGATTGATAGGTCGGTTCTAAATAAAGCAATGATCGTTGGAATTCACGAAAAATCTAAATTGCTCTAGGAATAGTTGATGACTTCAAGAGAAAAACTGAAGATCGCCATATTGGGAACAGGCAATATTGGCACAGATCTAATGATGAAAATTATGAGGTCTGAGCATCTTACCTGTGCTTTGTTTGCAGGAAGGAATTTTAATTCTTCCGGCATGAACTGTGCCAATTCATACGGCATCACAATTTCTGATCGGGGCATTGAGGCCATTAAAAGTAATCCTAAAATTTGTGATGTTGTATTCGATTGCACATCTGCACAGGCACATCAGTACCATTGGGAAATCCTTTCAAAATTGGGTAAAACTGTTATAGATATGACTCCGGCAAAACTGGGAGATCTTTGCGTTCCCGCAATCAACGGTAATGATTGTCTTAAAACTGGGGCAACCAATATTAATATGATAACTTGTGGAGGGCAAGCATCGATTCCAATAGCTTACGCTCTTTCACAAGTTCATCCGAATATTGAGTACATTGAAGTAGCTTCAAGTATTGCTTCTAGGAGTGCTGGTCCAGCCACAAGACTTAATTTAGATGAATATATTGAAACGACACAACTAGCATTAATGAAATTTACTGGAGCGAAGAAAACAAAAGCCATTTTGATACTGAATCCAGCTAACCCTCCAATCGATATGCAAACAAGTATCTACGCCAAAATAGTAGATCCTGATATGAGCGCGATTCATGCAACTGTTAACTTAATGGTGGAGAAAATTAAATCGTATGTTCCAGGCTATCAATTGCTTGTTCCACCCTCAAAAGATGGAGACAAAATAATTATAACGATTAAAGTGATTGGTGCTGGGGATTACTTGCCTAAGTATGCTGGCAATTTGGACATTATCAATTGTGCTGCTATTGCGATGGCGGAACGCTTGGCTGTTGGAGAATCCTTTAAGAATGGATAAAACCATGAAAAAGAAAATACTGATCAGTGATCCGACCCTCAGAGATGGCAACCACGCAGTACGACATCAGCTTTCTAAACAACACTTTATCGCCTACTGTAAAGCGGCCGAAGCAGCAGGTGTGCCTGTAGTAGAGGTTGGCCACGGTAATGGACTTGGCGCGTCCTCAATGTTGATCGGTGAATGTAGTTTAACTGATGATGAAATTTTGTCTGTATCACGATCTCATCTTTTTAAATCTCGGCTAGCAATCCATGTTATTCCAGGCTTTTGTACTATTAAAAATGATTTAACTAAGGCTGTAGACGCTGGCGTCGATGTTTTTAGAATTGCTTCTCATTGCACCGAAGCAGATATTACTGACCGTCATATCTCTTTCGTTCGAAAAGCTGGTAGAGAAGCTTATGGTGTCCTAATGATGAGCCACATGGCTGCCCCTAACATATTGTTGGAGGAAGCAAAGAAAATGGAGTCATATGGTGCAGAAGCAATAATTGTCATGGATTCCGCTGGGGCATATTTCCCAAGTGACGTAACTGAAAGAATTAGCACGTTAGTTGATGGGCTATCGATTCCAGTTGGGTTTCATGGTCATAATAACTTGGGCATGGCCGTTATCAATTCCGTAGCCGCAGTCGATGCAGGTGCGTCGATTATCGACGGTAGCATCCGAGGATTTGGTGCAGGGGCTGGGAATACGCAATTAGAAGTATTGGTGGCGGTATTCGAGAGATTGGGATTTGAGACTGGCATCGATCTTTATAAGATTCTTGATGCTGCTGATATTGCTGCAAAAGAATTTAACCCTGTAGCCCCCTTCAGCTCCCCTATGTCGATAGTCAGTGGGTTAGCGGGTGTTTTTTCTGGTTTTGCCAAGCATGTAGCGCAAGCTGCTACTGAATATCAAGTTGATCCGAGAGATATTTTTTTCGAGCTTGGTAAGCGTAATGCAGTAGCGGGCCAAGAAAGTCTAATTATTGAGGTGGCCCTTGAATTAGCCAAGCACAAAGCTCCACCTAGGGTGTAACTATGAAAACTGATTGGATCTCTGAAATACGTCGTGATTGTTTAATTGCTTCCAATATTCAACCCGAAGTTCGCTCAAAACTCAGCAAGCAGCATATTTCAATCACCGGTGGAACTGGGTTCCTTGGTACTTGGCTGGCTGAGATGGTGGCCACAATCAACGATGAATATCATTTGGGAATTTCTTTAGATTTATATGCAAGAAATGTTTCTGAATGGTGTAACAAAAATACCCATCTTTCTAAAAGATCAGACATTACAGTTCGGTCCCAAGACGTTCGTTCACAATTTAATTTTGAAAGACATACCAACTTCATTGTTCACGCTGCTGGTATCCCTAACAATCGTGTGCAATCTTCTGACCCACTTCGCGTTCACCAAACAACCATTCAAGGCTTAAAGAATTCTCTTGATGCAGCATCGCAATTGGATAATTTAATTCGTTTTATAAATATTAGTTCTGGCTTGGTCAATGGGCAACCTATGCGTGAAGGTGCTTTAAGAGAGGTGGAGTATTTTTCAGCACCTTGCGGCCAATTACATAACGTTTACAGCGAAGCAAAGCGATCTGCTGAAGCTCTAGCTACTATTTACCGCAGCCAATTTAGAATGCCAATTAGTACAGTCAGGCCCTTTACATTTGCTGGACCTTATCAAGAATTAGATCGGCCTTGGGCGTTCAATAATTTTCTAAAAGACTTCTTAACTGGAAGTGACGTGCGAATAAACGGTGATGGCAATGCAGTTCGGAGCTATATGTATGGAAGTGATGCGGCATGGTGGGTTATGGCCGCGCTTGTGAACGGTTCCAATGGTGAAACCTACAATTTGGGCGGTGGTACTCCGGTTACTCATTTAGAGTTGATAAAACTTATGTTGGAAGTAGCAGATCGAAAACCTAAAATTTTATTGAATCATGCCCCTTCAAAAGTAATTCGCTTTGACTCATGGTATCCAGATTTAACATATTCCCAAAATAGTTTGGGCGTGCACCAGACTTGCACATTAGAGCAAATGGTAGAAAAAACCTGGAGGTGGTTTTCTAGACCAACAACTTAACAAATATATCTTTATGTGTTGATGCAATTCAAATAACAATATATTGTATTTTGATTTTTGGTATATTTTAAATATTAATATTGCATCTTTCATGCTTTTATAATAAATTATTATACTATTTTTAATACTTAATTTGCTAAATCTAAATCTAAATCTAAACTCACTAAGGAGATCTCAATGAAACTCGTGCGTTATGGCCAACCCGGCAAAGAAAAACCAGGCCTGATTGATGCCGCTGGAAAATTGCGTGACCTAAGTGGCGTGGTGCCAGACATCGGCCCTGAACAGTTGTCCGACAAAGTCTTGGCCAAGTTGGCCAAACTTAAAACTGACAAGCTGCCCTTGGTCAGAGGCAAACCCCGCATGGGATGCCCTGTGTCGCACGTGCCAAAGTTCATTGCCATTGGCTTGAACTACGCCGATCATGCGGCTGAAGCCAACATGCCCATTCCCAAAGAGCCGATTGTTTTCATCAAGGCCACTTCTTGCATTCAAGGCCCAGACGATGACGTCATGTTGCCCAAAGGTTCTTTGAAATCAGACTGGGAAGTTGAACTGGGCATCGTCATTGGCAAGCGTGCCAGTTATGTGTCACAAAAAGAAGCCCTCGACTATGTGGCAGGTTACTGCACCGTCAATGACGTGAGCGAGCGCGCCTACCAACTCGAAATGGGCGGCACTTGGGACAAGGGCAAGGGTTGCGACACTTTTGGCCCCATCGGACCTTGGATGGTCACCAAAGACGAAGTGCCCAACCCCCAAAATCTGAAGATGTACATGGACTTGAATGGCCAGCGCATGCAAGATGGTTCTACCAAAACCATGATTTTTGGGGTCACCAAATTGGTCAGCTATGTGAGCCAGTTCATGACCCTTGAGCCCGGTGATGTGATTACCACCGGAACGCCGCCCGGTGTGGGCATGGGCGTGAAAAAGGACGGTAAACCAGCACCCGTGTTCCTCAAAAAGGGTGACGTCATGCACGTGGGCATCGATGGTTTGGGTGAACAAAAACAAAAGGTTGTGGCCTTCAAGCGCAAAGCTTAAAAGACTGTGTTTTGACCCTTGCCGTTTGAAAAAACGGCACCCTAGGCGAATCGGGAATAACCCTGATTCGCCTTTTCTTTGTGCTGTGCCATTCTTTTTCATGCAAAATAGCACGGGCGTTCTATTTTGAAGACATGCACACCATGACCGTTAGACACATCACCTCTCTCTCACAACCCCCTCAAGCCCCACAAGCCACCGACGATGGCAGTGGACGGACCTTGATGAAAGGTCGTCAGACCAAAGCCACCATCGTCAATGCGGCCTTGGGCTTGGCATCCCAAATTGGTTTAGAAGGTCTCTCCATTGGCGCTTTGGCCGAAGTCACGGGCATGAGCAAGTCGGGTGTGTTTGCCCATTTTGGTTCTCGAGAAGAATTGCAAATTTCAGTCATCCGCGAATACCACGATCAATTTGAAAGCGAAGTCTTTTACCCGGCCCTCAGTTGTGCGCGTGGTTTGCCCCGCTTGCAATCTTTGTTTGACAACTGGATGCAACGCACCACCACTGAAATTGATTCGGGCTGTATCTACATCAGTGGGGCCGTGGAGTTTGATGACCGGCCTGGCTCTGTGCGCGATGCCCTGGCGTCGTCGGTCAACACTTGGCAAAACGCCTTGCAGCGTTCGGTGGCACAAGCCCAAGACGAAAAACACCTGACCTCCAAGGCTGATCCCTTGCAGGTGGCATTTGAAATTCATGGCCTGATTTTGGCGTTGCATTACGAAGCCAGATTTCTTCGCAACCCCGGTGCTGCTGATCGGGCTCGCAAAGGCTTTTCAGAAATTGTGGCGCGAAATCAAGCTTGATTTTTCCGCCCAACCCAACATCTCTTCACTTTTACTTGCATTGAATTTTTTGAAAGTCAACCATGCCAAGCTACGTCCCTCCCCTGCGTGATCTTCAATTTGTGTTGCACGAATTGCTCGATTTGGAAAATGAATTGAAAGCGATGCCCAAGCATGCTGACACCGACGCTGACACCATCAATGCGGTGTTGGAAGAAGGCGGTAAATTTGCAGCGGAAGTGGTGTTTCCTTTGAATGTTTCTGGCGACGAGGAAGGCTGCCAACTGAACCGCGATACGCATGAAGTCAAGGCGCCTGCAGGTTTCAAACAAGCTTATGAAAAATATGTGGAGGGTGGATGGGCGGCCCTCAGCGCGCAAGAAGAATATGGCGGTCAAGGTTTGCCCTTCGTGGTGAATCAGTGCTTCTTTGAAATGCTGAACTCTGCCAACCAAGCCTGGACCATGTACCCCGGCCTGTCGCATGGCGCACATGCTTGCTTGTCAGCACATGGCTCCAAAGAACAAAAAGACATGTACTTGCCCAAGCTCACCAGCGGCGAGTGGACAGGCACCATGTGCCTGACTGAGCCCCACTGCGGTACCGATTTGGGCATGCTGCGCACCAAGGCCGAGCCGCAAGCCGATGGCACCTACCGCCTCACCGGTCAAAAGATTTTCATCAGTGCTGGCGAGCATGACTTGGCAGCCAACATTGTTCACTTGGTACTGGCTCGCTTGCCCGATGCGCCTGTGGGCAGCAAAGGCATCAGCTTGTTTGTCGTACCCAAATTCAACGTGAAGGCCGATGGCTCCTTGGGTGAGCGCAATGGCATTTATTGCGGCGGTTTGGAGCACAAGATGGGCATTCATGGCAATGCCACTTGCCAGATGGTGTTGGACGGTGCGGCAGGCGTCATGGTGGGCCAAGCCAACAAAGGTTTGGCCGCCATGTTTGTCATGATGAACGGCGCGCGTCTGGGTGTGGGCAATCAGTCTTTGGGCTTGACCGAAGTGGCCTATCAAAATGCATTGGCTTATGCCAAAGATCGCATTCAAATGCGCAGCCTTTCTGGCGTGAAGGCCCCCTCAAAGCCAGCCGATCCTATTTTGGTTCACCCCGATGTGCGGCGCATGCTGCTCACGGCGAAGGCCTATGCAGAAGGCGGTCGTGCATTGGCCTGTTATGGCGCTTTGCTGATCGACAAAGAATTGAACCATCCTGACGAAAAGGTTCGTGCTGATTCCGCAGAAATCTTGGCGCTGTTGACACCCATCGTCAAAGCATTCTTAACCGACAACGGTTTTCAAGCCACCACCCTGTGCCAGCAAGTCTTTGGCGGTCATGGTTACATCAAAGAATGGGGCATGGAGCAGTATGTGCGCGATGCGCGCATCAACATGATTTACGAAGGCACCAATGGCATTCAGTCACTTGACTTGTTGGGGCGCAAAGTGCTTGGCAATCAGGGCGCTAGTTTGCAAAAATTTGGCAAATTGATTGGCAAGTTGGTGGCTCAAGAAATGGGCAATGAAGCCATGGCCGAGTTCATCAAACCGCTGGCAGATTTAGGTCAGAAGATGACGCAGTTCACCACTGAAATTGGCATGAAGGCCATGGGCAATGCCGATGAAGTGGGCGCGGCATCGGTTGATTATTTGCGTGTCGCTGGCCACTTGGTGTTTGCCTACTTCTGGGCGCGCATGGCGCAAGTGGCACTGGCTAAAATAGCAGCGGCAGAAGAAGAAGCACAACGCCCCGATCCGTTCTACAAAGCCAAATTGCAAACAGCGCGTTTTTACTTTGCACGTTTGTTGCCTGAAACATTAAGCTTGATGAACACTGCGCGTTCTGGTGCCGAGGTTTTGATGGACACCGATTTGGCCTTGGCTTGATGAACACTCGATTGAATTTCAACTGATTAGGATTAAACGATGACAACAAACAACTTCACAACTCTGCTTTTGAAAATCAGCGCGCTGATGCTTTCATGTTTCATGACACCCTTTGCACTTGCCAACTCACCTGTGGGCCAGTGGCACACCCTGGATGAAAAAACGGGTGAACTCAAAAGCATGGTCATTATTTTTGAGCAGCAAGGTGTGATGAAGGGGCGCGTTGAAAAGGTGCTGCGCAAAGATGCAGACCCTGCCGCAAAGTGCGACAAGTGCAGCGATGACCGCAAGAACCAGCCGGTGGTTGGCTTGGAAATCATTCGCGGTGCCAAAAAAGCGAGTGGCAAAAACGTTTGGGAAGATGGTGAAATTCTGGATCCAGAAAACGGCAAAACTTACAGCTTGCGTTTAACCCCCATTGAAAACGGTGCCAAGTTAGAAGTGCGCGGTTCATTTGGCCCCATTGGCCGAACTCAAACTTGGGTGCGTGTTCCTTAATTTTTAGAAAGATTCTTTGCCATGTCAGATATTTTGACCCACATCGATGCAGGGGTGATGACCCTCACCTTCAATCGCTTAGAGAAAAAGAATTCCATCACGGGTGACATGTATGCTTCAATGGCGCAAGCCGTTGACCAAGCGCAGGCCGATCCCGCCATACGTGTTTTGGTCATTCAAGGTCACGAAAGCATTTTCAGTGCGGGCAATGACATTGGCGATTTTTTGAACAAGCCGCCTTCCACCGTTGACTCTCCGGTTTTTCATTTCATGCGTGCCTTGACCATGTTTGAAAAACCCGTCATTGCCGCTGTGGCAGGGCCTGCTGTCGGCATTGGGACCACCTTGCTGTTTCATTGCGACTTGGTCTATGCCGGCGACAATGCGGCTTTTTCCATGCCCTTTGTCAATTTGGGCTTGTGCCCTGAATTTGCCTCCAGCATGCTGGCGCCGCAAATGTTTGGGTATCACCGTGCTGCCGAAGCTTTGCTCTTGGGTGAGGCCTTCTTTGCTGAAGCCGCTTTGGAAATTGGTTTGGTCAATCGCGTGGTGCCGCCAACAGAAGTCAATGGCCATGCTCAAGCTCAGGCCAAGAAACTGGCAGCCAAACCTTTGTCTGCTTTGATTGAGACCAAGCGCTTGATGAAGGGCGGACAATCCAAGGTCTTGATAGAACGCATGGGCGAAGAAGGGCAAAGTTTCAGGCGCATGCTGTCAGAGCCTGCTGCACGTGAGGCTGTTGGTGCCTTCATGGAAAAGCGCAAGCCAGACTTCTCTAAAATCTGATTTCTTGTTGCTGACTGAACCCCTGCATGACATCCTCCCGCTCAGACCTTCCCGCCAACGTAGAGTTTGAGCCAGAGTTCATTGCAGCACTGCGCGACATTTACGAAGAGAAAATTCTCTTCAATCAGTGGATGGGCTTGAAGGTTGAAAGTGTCAAGGCCACTGGCATTGTGGCCAGCTTGGCCATGAAGCCAGAATTGGTTGGCCACTTTGCCTATCACCGCATTCACGGGGGTGTGATCAGTGCAGTCCTGGATGCCATGGGCAGTTTGGCGGTCATGGCCGCTTTAGGCGCCAAGCACATGGACGAACCCGTGGCCAAGCGATTGGAGCGCTTTGCGCGCCACAGCACCATCGATTTGCGCATTGATTTTCTGCGCCCTGGCATTGGCGAAAAATTCACCATTCATGCCGAGGCCATGCGCGTGGGCGCTCGCGTGGGCAATGCCCGCATGGAATTTCGCAGTGCCGATGGCAAATTGCTGTCAACGGGCACGGCTGCTTATCTCACATCTTGAACACAGGGTTTTGGGTGCCCTCTCAGACAAGTGCACAATGTCAGCTTGATTTTGATTCAGATTGTGTCCCATGCGCCACCACGGTGAAAGTTCTCCGCCTGCAGCAAACCCAGCTGCCAACACCCCCAAAGAGTCAGACAGCAGAACCCTGAAAAGACTGCTGCCCTATTTGCTCACCTACAAATGGCGAGTGGCCGCGGCATTGCTGTTCATGGTGGGCGCCAAATTGGCCAATGTCAGTGTGCCCCTTTTGCTCAAAGACTTGATCGATGCCATGAGCTTCAAGCCCAATGACCCCGCACAAATTTTGGTGGTGCCAGTGGCTTTGTTGGTGGGCTATGGCGCGCTTCGTCTGATGACCTCCGCTTTCACTGAACTGCGTGAACTGGTTTTTGCCAAAGCCACGCAAGGCGCAGCGCGCACCATTGCGCTTGAAACCTTTCAGCATTTGCACGCCCTGAGTTTGCGTTTCCATTTGGCTCGCCAAACGGGCGGCATGACACGCGACATTGAACGCGGTGTGCGCGGCATTGAATCGCTGATTTCTTATTCGCTTTACAGCATTGTGCCGACCTTGATTGAGGTGACGCTGGTGCTCAGCATTTTGGCTGTTAAGTTTGATGCTTGGTTTGCTTGGATCACTCTGGCCGCATTGAGTTTTTACATCTTCTTCACAGTGCGAATCACCGAGTGGCGCACGCATTTTAGAAAGCAGGCCAACGAGTTTGATTCAGCCGCGCACACCAAAGCCATCGATTCATTGCTGAACTATGAAACCGTGAAGTACTTTGGCAATGAAGCATATGAAGCCAGCCGGTATGACGAAAGTTTAGAGCGACTGCGCAAAGCACGATTGAAGTCGCAAACTTCCTTGTCCTTGCTCAACACAGGCCAGCAGCTCATCATTGCAGCGGCTTTGGTGGCCATGCTGTGGCGCGCTACGCAAGGCGTGGTGGAAGGGCGCATGACCTTGGGCGACTTGGTCATGATCAATGCCTTCATGATTCAGCTTTACATCCCTTTGAATTTCTTGGGTGTGCTGTACCGCGAAATCAAACAAAGCCTGACTGACTTGGACAAAATGTTTGTGCTGATGGACCGTGAGCGCGAAGTGGCCGATGTGCCCAACGCTGCCGATTTGAATTGCGAACACAGCGCACTTTTGAAGTTTGAATCGGTGTCATTTGCTTATGAGTCAGACAGACCCATTTTGCACAACATCAGTTTTGAAATTCCTTCTGGCAAAACAGTGGCGGTGGTGGGCCCCTCAGGTTCTGGTAAGTCCACACTGGCGCGGTTGATGTTTCGCTTTTATGACGTGCAGCAAGGGCGCATCACCATCAATGGGCAAGACATTCGGCAAGTCACGCAGCACAGCGTGCGCAAAGCCCTGGGCATCGTGCCGCAAGACACCGTGCTGTTCAACGATACGGTGGCTTACAACATTGGCTATGGCCGCACAGGTTCAACGCAAGATGAAATTGAAACCGCGGCCAAAGCCGCGCGCATTCACGATTTCATCGCCTCCACACCCAAGGGCTATGCCACTTCAGTGGGCGAGCGCGGCTTGAAACTCTCGGGCGGTGAAAAGCAGCGCGTGGCCATAGCGCGAACGCTGCTCAAAAATCCGCCCATCTTGGTTTTTGATGAAGCCACATCGGCACTCGACTCGGCCAATGAGCGCGCCATTCAAGCTGAGTTGGCCAGCGCGGCCCAAAACAAAACCACTTTGGTCATCGCCCACCGATTGTCCACCGTGGTGGATGCCCATGAAATATTGGTCATGGAAGCTGGGCACATCATTGAGCGGGGCAACCATGCGCACCTGCTGCAGCTCAATGGCCGATACGCTCAAATGTGGGCCTTGCAGCAAAACTCTGAGGCCAGCTCTGAGGAAGCAACTGCGGGATAATGCGCGCATGGATACCAAGTGGCTTGAAGACTTTGTGAGCTTGGCTGAAACGCGGAGTTTCAGCCGGTCTGCGCAGTTGCGCCATGTCACCCAATCGGCCTTTTCTCGGCGCATTCAATCGCTTGAAGCTTGGGCCGGGGCTGACTTGATTGATCGCAGCTCTTACCCCACCTCACTCACGCCGGCCGGCGAGGTGTTGCATGCCAAGGCGCTTGATTTGTTGCAATCTTTGCAAAGCGCCAAAACTGAAATGAAAGATGACCATGACAAACAATCTGACAATCACAAAGCCTGATGACTGGCACCTGCATGTGCGTGATGGCGCAGCACTGCACACAGTGGTGCCGCACACCGCCGCTCAATTTGGCCGTGCCATCATCATGCCCAATTTGAAGCCACCCGTCACCACGGCAGCTTTGGCACTTGAATACAAATCACGCATCTTGGCCGCTGTACCGCAGGGTGTTCAATTCGAGCCCCTCATGACTTTGTACCTCACTGACAATTTGCCCCCCGAGGAAATTGTGAAGGCCAAAGCCGCTGGCGTGGTGGCTTGCAAGTTGTACCCTGCAGGCGCCACCACCAACAGCGATGCCGGCGTGACCGATTTGAAAAAGATTTACCCCACGCTGGCGGCCATGCAACAAGTGGGCATGCTGTTGTTGGTGCACGGCGAAGTGACCAGCAGCGACATTGATTTGTTTGATCGCGAGGCAGCCTTCATTGAGACGCAGCTCATTCCATTGCGTCGTGATTTTCCCGAACTCAAAATTGTGTTTGAGCACATCACCACCAAAGACGCTGCAGATTATGTGATGTCTGCCGATCGTTTTGTAGGGGCCACGCTCACAGCGCACCATTTGCTTTACAACCGCAACGCCATTTTCACGGGTGGCATTCGGCCGCATTACTACTGCTTGCCGGTGCTCAAACGAGAAACACACCGTGTGGCTTTGCTTCATGCCGCCACTTCAGGCAATGCCCGATTTTTCTTGGGCACCGACAGCGCGCCACACCCTGCGCATTTGAAAGAACATGCTTCTGGCTGTGCGGGTTGTTACACCGCACACGCCGCCATGGAAATGTATGCCGAGGCTTTTGACAGCGTGGGCAAATTGGACCAATTGGAAGCCTTCGCAAGCTTCAACGGGGCCGACTTTTATGGCTTGCCCCGCAACCAGGGCCAAATCACCTTGAAGCGAGAATCTTGGACACCCCCAGAAAGCTACCCCTTTGGTGAAGCTGATCTCAAGCCCCTTCGGTCTGGCGAAGCCTTGCCATGGCGCATGGCCTAAGCGACATCGATTGGACGGCGCCTTGGCTTGTGCCTTGGCGCGAGCAAGGCGTGTGGATTGCGCAGCAAGTGAAGCAGGGGGCTTCAGTCGAGCAAGCCTGCAATGCATCCCTGAATTTGCTCAGGCAACATGACAGTTTGCAAGGTGCAAAGACTGAGTCAACTTGTTCGGTTCAGTTCGTACCCCAATCGGCTTTGCCAGATGGGCAAGCCTATGAGCAGTTCATCTACGACACGCAAACGGTTCCCACGCGAGATGGCTTGCACGATTTTTTCAACGCCCTGTGTTGGCTGAAATTTCCCGTGGCCAAAAAAAGATTGAACCAAGTTCAAGCAGATGCCATTCGAGCGCAAGGTGTGGGTGCTGTGCGCGGGCCCGTGCGTGATGCCGTGACAGTGTTTGATGAAAATGCGGCGCTGATTCAATTGCCAGACTCAATTTGGGATGCTTTGAAAGCGCGTGATTGGCAAACAGCCTTTGTCAAACTGAAACCCAATTGGCAAGCGGCCCAAGTTGTCATTTTTGGTCATGCGGCTTTGGAAAAACTGGTCAAACCTTACAAGGCGATCACAGTGCATTTATGGCGAGTCCCTTCAGGGCTACCTTTGTCTGAATGGGATGCTTGGTTGGCGCAAGACCTGCAGACTGAAAAACTGGCAGAAAAACCTTTCTTACCCACACCCGTTTTAGGGCTGCCAGGTTGGTGGCCCCCCAATGAAGACGCCGATTTTTATGCGGATACACAGGTCTTTCGCAGGCCCAAACCGAGTTAATTCCGTTCTATTTTGAGGAATTAAAGGGCCTGACTTGATTTTGTTGGCGTCCCCCCTAACATTCGCACTGTGCACTTGGCATTCGCTGGGTGATGGATTTAATTTCCTCATGAAACGCATTATTTTGTTTGTACTGACCAACTTGGCTGTGGTGCTGGTGTTGGGTGTGGTCGCCAGTTTGTTGGGCGTGAACAGATTCCTCACGTCCAATGGTTTGAACTTGGGCGCACTTTTGGGTTATGCCCTGATCATGGGCTTTGGAGGTGCCATCATTTCCTTGCTCATTAGCAAGCCTGTAGCCAAGTGGAGTTCGGGTGTTCAAGTCATTGCGCAGCCTAGCAATGCCGACGAAAAGTGGTTGGTCGACACCGTGCAAAAACTGGCCGACAAGGCGGGCATTGGCATGCCTGAGGTCGGAATTTTTGAAGGCGACCCCAATGCCTTTGCAACCGGTGCCTTTAAAAACTCGGCCTTGGTGGCTGTTTCGACAGGGCTGTTGCAAAACATGAACCACGAGGAAATCGAAGCTGTCTTGGCTCACGAAGTGGCGCACATTGCCAACGGTGACATGGTCACCATGACCCTCATTCAAGGTGTGATGAACACCTTTGTGGTGTTCTTGTCGCGTGTCATTGGCTACGCTGTTGACAGCTTCTTGCGCAAAAACGACGAAGAAAATACAGGCCCTGGCATGGGGTACTTCATTACCACCATCGTCTTAGACATTTTGTTGGGCTTTGCCGCAGCCATTGTGGTGGCTTGGTTCAGCCGTCAGCGTGAATTCCGCGCAGACGCTGGTGCAGCCGATTTGATGGGCCGCAAACAGCCCATGATGAACGCATTGGCTCGCTTGGGAGGCTTGCATACAGCTGAGTTGCCTAAGAGTGTGGCGGCCATGGGCATTGCGGGTGGCATTGGCCAGTTGTTTTCAACGCACCCACCCATTGAAGAGCGCATTGCGGCTTTGCAAAACAGTTAAGTCAAGACTTCAGGTAACCCATGAGACTTAGCCTCACACGGCCGTCCTTTATAGTCCATGGGTGTCCAGATTTGTTCCCACCTCTCTTCAGCGATTTTTAACTCTCGCGCGTCTCCAAAACACCCGCCGTTTTGAACGCTTGCCAGCCCCCGTTCGGGGCATGGCATGGATGGCACTGGGAGGCCTGGCGTTCTCTTTGTTGAACACCATTGCGCGTTCCTTTGCCATGCAAATGGACCCGTTTGAAGCGCAATTTCTCAGGTATTTTTGCGGCCTCTTGATCATGTTGCCACTGCTTTGGTACCAAGGCCTGGCGGCCTATGTGCCCAATGACATGAAAGGCCAATTTTGGCGCGGAGGCGTGCATACCGTTGGTTTGATGCTGTGGTTCATTGCATTGCCCCAAATCCCCTTGGCGGACATGACGGCCATTGGCTTCACCGGCCCTATTTTCATCATGTTGGGTGCCGCGTGGTTCTTGGGCGAACCCATGCGCAAAGACCGCTGGATCGCGGCAGCGATTGGCTTTGCAGGCGTGTTGGTGGTGGTGATTCCCAACTTGTCGGGAGCAGGGGGTTGGTACAACTTGGTCATGCTGGCTTCGTCGCCCGTGTTTGCGGCTTCTTTCCTCATTACAAAGCACCTCACCCGAACAGAAAAGCCGGGCGTCATTGTGATGTGGCAATCGATCACCGTGACTTTGTTCAGCTTGCCATTGGCTTTGATGAATTGGCAAGCGCCTACGCTTTGGCAATGGGCTGGGTTTATGGTGGCAGGCGTGCTGGGCACCATTGGGCATTACAGCCTGACAAAAGCTTTCAGTGTGGCCGATATTTCTGCCACGCAATCGCTTCGATTCTTAGACTTGGTGTGGGCCTCCCTCATGGGGTGGCTGGTGTTTGGTGATTTTCCAAGTCAATGGACGTGGTTGGGCGCTTTCGTCATTCTGGTATCAACGGTTTGGATTGCAAGACGCGAAGGTCGCAGAAAAGAAGAGCCTGCGCCGCTCAATTCACCAGACACCTGAGGCTAAGTTTTAGGCGTCGTTTGGAGGGGCGCTGCTTGGCGGTGGATTGCTAATGCCACTGGCCACATGCCCTGCAGGCACATGTTGCGCAGCCGATTCAATGTGACCCGTTTGATCGTCAAAGAAAAAGTCGGGCTCAAACTCTTTGAGAAATTCACCCTTGGGCAAACCGCCCAAGAACATGGCCTCGTCCACTTCAATGTTCCACTGCATCAAGGTGCGAATGGCGCGTTCGTGAGCGGGCGCACTGCGCGCTGTGACCAAGGCTGTTCTGACGCGCATAGCCGGTGTGCCTTCTTGCTGAAGCCTGTGAAGGGCGGCCAGCAATGGCTTGAAAGGCCCAGCCAGCAAGGGTTGTGAGGCCTTGGCATGTTCGTGCGCTTGAAAGGCAGACAAGCCTTGCGCTTGAAAAACGCGCTCGGCTTCATCGGAAAACAAGACAGCATCGCCGTCAAATGCAATGCGCACTTCATGCGGGTGTGCTTCAGACGCGTGCGCAGAATGGGGATAAACCTGAGCGGCAGGGACACCCGCATCTAAGGCGGCGCGCACATCGGAAAGATGCGTCGATAAAAACAAATTGGCATTGAGAGGTTTTAAATAACGCCATGGCGACTGACCGCGCGTGAAACTGCCACGCTGAATCGACAGCCCATAGTGCCGCGCCGATCGGAACACGCGCATGCCCGACACAGGGTCGTTGCGCGACAAGATGACCACCTCGACCCTTTGGGTTGTGGCATCGTTGAAGGCCAAGAGTTTTTTCACCAAAGAAAAAGCAACGCCTGGTTTGGCGGGCTCTTCAAGTCGCTCCAACTGCAGCTTCATGTAAGCACGGTCGTCGCTTTGCTCGAACACCAAGTTTTCTTCTTCAAAATCAAACAAGGCGCGCGAAGAAATCGCCACCACCAATTGACCGTCTAGGCTGACTGCCATGGGATGCTCCTTGTTATCGAACCCATTGATTCAACTCCATGATCGGCATGAGCACGGCCAACACGATGAGCATGACCACACCGCCCATGGCCACAATGAGCAAGGGCTCCAAAATGGTGGCCAAAGCCAAGGCGCGGCGCTGCACATCGGCCGAAAGTTGTTGGGCGGCACGTTGCAACATGAGCGGCAGTTGGCCGGTTTGTTCACCCAAGCGCGCAAACATGGAGAGCAAACTGGGGAAGCGTTTTTTCTGACCCATGGCCATGGCCAAAGGCGCGCCTTCACGCACCAAGATCAAGGCGTCGAGAACGTCAGCGCGCATGGCTTGATTGGAGAGCGTGTCGGCGGCCGATTGCATGGCCTTCAAGATGGGCACGCCAGCCGAAGTGAGCATGGCCAAGGTGCTGGCAAATCGAGCTGTGTTGTAACCCGTGGCCAGTCGGCCCACAAGGGGCAAGCGCAAAACGGCTGCGTCAAAGCGCAGGCGCAAAGCGTGTTGTTTCATGGCCTGATGAAATCCCAACCAACTCAAGCCCAGCAACAGTGCCACGGTCCAGCCGTGGTTGCGAACGAAATCACTGAGAGCGAGCATGGCAATTGTGAGTGTGGGCAATTTTCTCTGGCTGCCAGAAAACACTTGCGCCACTTGCGGCACCACCGTGCTGAGCAGGAAAATCACAATCAGCAAAGCAATGAGGCTCACGATGGCAGGGTACAAAGACGCGCTCAAGAGTTTGGCTTTGAGTGTTTGCTGATCTTGCAAATCGTCTGCCAGTTGGCCCAGCACCTCGCCTAAATTGCCGCCTTGTTCGCCGGCACTGATCACTGCGGTGTACAGTGCTGAAAATTCCTTGGGGTGCTGTGACATGGCCTTGGCCAGACCGAGGCCAGCATTGACTTCGGCGCGCAAGTTGGCCACCAAATGAGACTGCTTTTCTGATTCGGCTTCATCGCTTAAAGCGGCCAAGGCACGCTCAAGGGGCAAACCACTGCCGACCAAACTGGCCAATTGCCGAGTCCAAACAGCCAAGGCATTGGCAGAAAAACATTTGGCAGAACCGATGTTGGTTTGCCAAATGCTTTTTTTGTCAGAAGCACTTTGCGCCAGCGCTTGCACGGCCAGTGGCACCAAAGACTGGGCGCGCAATTGACCGCGCGCAGCTTTGGCACTGTCGGCCTCGATCACGCCCTTGCGCAGGACGCCATCGTTTTGCAGTGCTTCAAAAGAATAGGCTGGCATGAACTGTTGATTGAGAAATGAACTTAACGGCCAAAGTAAAGAAGGCCCACTTGGCCATTGACTAAACTGTGCGGTCCTGAGAGTTTAGCCACGTTACCGACATCCTTGTTAACGCCTAGGGTGCTGTACCAGGCCCAATGTCGATTTAGGCTGTGCTTGTAGCTGATGCCTGAGCCCACCGAGCCTGTGCCCGTTGTCTGCCCCCCTGCACCCATGCGTTTCACGCCTGCGACGGTTCGCCAATGCTCAGCGGGCGCCCAAGTCAGGCCCGTATTGAGACTGAGCTCGCTGTGATCGGACAGGGGCCAGGCATAGGAAACCCCCAAACCCAAAGTGCTGCTGTCGCCGCGATTCAGAAGGTCTTGCGTCCATTCAATGCCACCTGACCATCGATCGGTGAGGCGAATGTTGGTGAGAATGCGGCTGCGCAATGTTTTGCGACCAGGCTCGAACACATCAAAGGCTTCGCCAGTTGTCAGGTTGTGAATTCGAAGTGAAACGCCCAAACTGACATCGCGTTTCTCGACCCACTGGTAACTCAAGCTGGGTTCTTTGCGAAAGCTGTTGAAACGAAGCCATTCTTGACCATCGCCAATGCCCATTCGCCAGCGCCCATAACGCAGACCTATCACTGGTCTAAGCATGGCGCTTTGAGTTTCTTGGTGGATGTCGTCCACACGCACTCTGAGGCCCAAGGTGTAACGCCATTCTGATGGAGGTTCCTCGGCAGAGCTGTCGGCTGTAGTTTGTTGTGCCAAACCATGGACATGAAAAGCACTCAAAGCGTACAGCAGACTTATCCGCCAAATGAGAGAGCAGGGTTGCATGCGCAGAGACGGCATGGCGCGATCAATCGCGGGTCACGCGAAGCAATTCTTCAGGGCGTGTGATGCCCAATTGAACCAGTCTTTCACCATCTTCTCGCATCAGCACCATGCCTCCGGCCAGAGCGCCATCGCGAAGACTGGCTTCTGATTGTTTGGCGTGAATTTGGGCGCGAAGCGCATCATCGGTGATCATCAATTCAAAGATGCCCGTGCGTCCGGCATACCCAGTTTGTCCGCACAGTGCACATCCGCGGCCCTGGCATGCGGTGCAAACTTTTCGCACCAAGCGTTGTGCCAACACGCCTAACAGCGAGGAGCTTAATAAAAAGGGTTCAATGCCCATGTCAGTGAGACGGGTCACTGCACTGACTGCATCATTGGTATGCAATGTGGCCAGCACCAAATGGCCCGTCATGGAAGCTTGAATGGCTATTTGCGCCGTTTCAAAATCGCGAATTTCACCAATCATGATGACGTCGGGGTCTTGTCGCAAAATGGCGCGCAAAGCCTTGGCGAAGGTCAAATCAATCTTCGCGTTGACTTGTGTTTGCCCCACACCTGCCAGTTCATATTCAATGGGGTCTTCCACTGTCATGATGTTGCTGCCTAAAGCGTCCAAGCTTTGCAGGGCCGCATACAGCGTGGTGGTTTTGCCCGAGCCGGTAGGGCCGGTGACCAAAATCAAACCATGGGGTTGCGTGACCAATTGCTCAAAGCGTTGCAGGGTGGCCCCTTGCATGCCCACAGACTCAAGGCTGAGACGGGTTTCTGATTTATCCAGCAAGCGCAACACAGCACGCTCGCCATGGGCACTGGGCAATGTGGAAACTCGAACATCGACCGCGCGCGAACCCAAACGCAAACTGATGCGGCCATCTTGCGGCAAGCGCTTCTCGGCTATGTCGAGTTCGGCCATGATTTTCAGGCGAGAAATGAGGGCTGCGTGCAACGCGCGATTGGGTTGAACCACTTCGCGCAAGTTGCCATCGACCCGAAAGCGCACACTGGAGTGGCGTTCATAAGGTTCAATGTGAATGTCGCTGGCGCCGTCGCGCGCCGCTTGGGTGAGCAGTGCATTCAACATGCGGATGATGGGCGCATCGTCGCTGGTTTCTAGCAAGTCTTCGACAGCAGGCAGCTCTTGCATCATGCGTGACAAGTCGGCGGCGGACTCGACTTCACTGACCACGGCGGCGGCACTGGATTCGCCGGGCCCATATTGCGCTGTGTAGGCTTTGCTGACACGTTGCCTCAAATCTGTGCTGTCTTCACGTGCAATGTCCAATGACAACTCAGCATGGCCCCATTTGCGCATGACTTCAGAAATGGCATTGGGCGCACTGTCTGGGCAAAGCCAAAGCGTGAGGCGCGTGCCGTCGTCCTCCAACAAAAGTTGGTGGCTGCGCGCAAAGGCGTAGGGGAGCGGGTAGCGGTGTGCCATTAAGGTTTGCGCGTCGCTTCTGGCAAGACAGGTGAGCCAATGGCCGGCAGTCCAGGGCTGCTGTTGGGCGTGGCTTCCAATTGAACGCTGCGCATTTGCTCATAACGACTCAATGAAAGATTCTCAGTGGAAGCGCCATCGCGCACCACCACGGGACGCAAGAAGACCATCAGATTGGTTTTTTTGCGGCTTCGAGAATCGGCGCGAAACAGGTTGCCAAACAAAGGCACATCGCCCAAACCGGGCACACGCTCTTGGCTGTTGCCAAAATCGTCTTGCAGCAAACCACCCAGCACCACAATGCCGCCGTCTTCAACCAAGACGCTTGACTCGATGGAGCGCTTGTTGGTGATCAGGCCTGTGGCGGAATTGATAGAGGCGGGATCAAGGCGGCTAACCTCTTGGTAAATTTGCAATTTGACGGTGCCGTTTTCGCTGATCTGCGGTTTCACCCGAAGCGTCAGGCCCACATCTTTTCGCTCAATGGTTTGAAATGGATTGACCGAGCCTGCCGCGTTGTTGTTGTTGGTGTACTGGCCTGTCACAAACGGCACGTTTTGACCAATCACAATTTTCGCTTCTTCGTTGTCCAGTGTTAAAAGGTTTGGCGTAGACAGCACATTGCCATCGCCGGTGGTTTGTAAAAATCTGGCTAAAAAACCCAAGACGTAGGTGCCGTTGTTGTTGTGTGCGACGCCAATGTTGAGGCCCGATGAAGGTGCCACTGTGCCACTGGCGCCTTGAGTGGCCAGTGAGATCAGGTTGGCGCCACCGACTCTGAAGTTGGTGCCTAAGAGGCCGATGTTGGTGTCGCCTTTGCCGCCCAAAGGACCTTGCCATTGAACGCCAAACTCGGCGGCTTTTTCTGCGCTGACCTCGGCGATCAAACTCTCTACAAATACTTGCGCACGGCGCGCGTCAAGCTTGTCAATGACTGCGCGCAATTGTCGGTATTGAGGTTCTGGCGCCGTGATGATGAGCGAGTTGGTGGAAGGGTCGGCTTGAATTTGGCCGCCTGTTGAGGGTTGGCCGCCTGCGCTGGTGAAACTGGCGTTGGCACCGCCACCACCTGCGGCGTTGTTGGCCGTGTTGTTGGTGTTGGTCATGCCAGAGACCATGGCGCTGTTGGCGCCGCCCGCAGCGTTGCCTTGTGCCGAAATGGCGGCACGCAAAGTTGCAGCCAATTTGGTGGAATCGGCATTTTTCAAATAGACCACATGGATGTTGCCGCTGGCGGCGTTCGGCCCTTTGTCTGTTGGCTGATCGAGTTGTGCAATCAATGATCTGGCCAGTGTCATGCGGGCCGTATTGGCGGCGCGCAAGATGAGTGAATTGCTTCTCGGTTCGGCCATCACAGTGGTTTTAAATGTGGCATCGTTTTGGCCGGCCGCAGGTGCACCACCGCTGGCGGCACCTGAGTCAAGCAGGCGCTGCAACATGGGAACCAGATCGGTGGCCAAAGCATTCTTGAGGGGAATGACTTCAACGCCAGTGGCGTTGGCCACATCGAGTGCGGCAATGATTCGCGCCAAACGTTGCAGGTTGTCTGCGTAATCTGTAATCACCAAGGCATTGGTGCCAGGGTTCACATTGACGGTGTTGTTGGGGCTGATGAGGGGTCGCAGGATGGGCACCAAATTGTTGGCACTCTCATGGTTCAGCTGAAAAATTTGTGTGACGATTTGACCATTCGAGGCCGGCACGGCGCCTGCAGAGACACCGCCACTTTGCAACTTGGCGTCTGCTTCAGGAACCACCAAATACAAACCCGCCGACTCGACCAAGGCAAAACTTTGCGTGCGCAATTGGGCTGCAAACAATCTGAGCGCTTGCGAAGGGGCCACAGGCACATTGCTGGTCAGGGTGATGGTGCCTTTCACGCGAGGATCGACCACCACATTGTGGCCAGACAGGGTGGCCAAGGTTTTGGCCACCGCGTCAATCTCGGCATTGATGAAGTTCAATGTGACGGGTTCTGGAGATTTTTTGGCTGCAGAGTTGCCAGAAGTGGCGCTGGTTTTTTTGTTGGCTTGTGGGGCCTGTGCTGTGGCATGAACGGCCCCTAACACCAAAGGCAGCGCCATGCCCAGACAGATGGCCCAGCGCGGCATGCGCAATGAGTGGGTGTTGAAGAAGTGTGTTTGTGAAGCCATGGTGTTCAACCTAGTGAAAGCAAGCTGCGCGCCCCTTGGCGCCGTCCGATGATGTTCAGCAAATTTGACAAAGCTGCTGCGTGCTCAGGCACGGCAGAGGCTTCGCCCCGAAATTGAAGTCGTGAGCCTTGCCATTGGCCTTGGCCGCTTAAAAGCAAACTGCCAGACTGCGTGGTCAAGGACAAGGAGGGCAAAGGGTTGGTGGCAGATGCGCCTCCCAAATTGATTTGGTAAGTGCCCATGGGTTTGAGCGTGCTCAATTTGGACGACATGTTTTCTGCAGTCAGTGTGATGCCGCCTTGAAGCCAACTTGGCTGCGTTTGCAAATTGACCCGCAATTGTTGGGTTTCCAATCGGAGGGTGCCTTCAGGTTGAAGGGTGTTCCAAGGCGCACCCAAACCACTTAGCAAATGCGCAGGCCACTGAGATTGGTGGTCGTCTACTTGCAATTGCCACGTTTGAAGACGCTCAGTGGCTTGCAAGGAAAGCCGCGCGGCTTGGGCCATGCAGCAGAGTGCGTTCAAATTGAAATTGAATTGAGGGCGATTCTCAGCATCCAATGACATGCCTGTTTGCCAGTTGATGCGTCCTGGCAATGCCAAGGCGTCGCGACTGCCTTCGCCCCCCGTTAAAACCAATTTGCCTGAACCTTGCCAGACAGAGCCCTGCACTTCTTGCAGTTGCACTTGGCCTTGGGTGGCCTTGAACAAAACCTGCGCTAGCCATTGCGCAGGCAAATGAATGAGCAAGGCCATCAAGCCGCCCATGACGGCGCCGGTGATGGCCCAAGACCATCCTTTGTGGGACATCCGCGAACGCGGCTGGTCCTTGGCATTGACACCTGATTTCAATGTGAAAGTTGAAGGCTGCGTGGACATGTTTATCCGCCTGGCAAACTCAAAATGAGCGCCCCGCGCCAAAGTTCTTTGCTGTCTTTGTTGGCTGGCCCAGCCGCTGAGAATTTTTGAAGATGCGCTTCAATGGGCATCGCTTGTGACTGCGCCCTGGCCGATGCCAAAAACTGCGCCAATGTATCGGCCGACACACCACTCAGTGTGAGGGTGGCGCGTGAACCTTCGATGTTGAGCCTAGCGCCACCTCCTAAAAGTTCGGAGGCTGCTTTTTGCAAAAGGCTGTTGGCTTCATTGGGTTTGATGCGCGGCGATTTTTGCAAAATTTGCGCTTGCGCTTGCATGGCCTTTAATTGCTGTGTTTGCGCATCGAGTTGCGACAATTGAAGCGGTACTTCGCGCAAAGTTTTCAAAGCAGGTGCCAAGTTCCATGTCCAAAGCATGAGCGCCAGAAAGACAGCTGCCAAGACCAAAAGGCGTTGGCGATCTTTCTCAGGTAGCACTTGAAAAATGTTCAAGAATTTCATGCTCAAAACCCTGCCTTCGTGCCAACGATGCGCCATTGCGTACCGCTGAGTTGAGCGTCCAATCCTTGGTTGCGAAGGGCCTTGGCGAAATCACTGTTTTGAGCATCCGACAATTGCAAACCCTGAAGCCGAGTTTCGCCATTGGCTTGAACTTGATAGTCAAGATTGGAAATACTTTGACCCGCTGGCAGCGCTGCGCCAACTGCTTGCAACACCCATTCCAAATCGCGAACTGAAACTGCGCCTGAGTTGCGTTGCAAGCGTTCGAGTTCTTTGGACATTTGAAGCGGCGCATCAACCACCGTGACATTGGGGAAACTTTGGGTGAGGATGGATTTTTGCAAATCTTTTTGCAACTTGACTTGCGCATTGAGTTGCCATGCCGCCACGTTCAGTCCCACACATTGGGCCAGCACCAGCAAAGCCAAACTCCAACGCGCAGGTTTCCATGCCTCAGCCTTGGCAAAAGTTTGCCAAAGTCGATGGGCTTTTTGCAGCCATCGCGCAGAACCGTGCGCTGCAAATTCAAACTGCGCCAAGTCCCAATTGGCAGCGCCGGCTTTTGCATAGCGTTGCACGGCAGTGACCACTTCAATGCGCCATGTGTTGAAACGCTCTGAAAACGCAGCTTGATTGTTGGATTGCAATTGGTGCAAAGCATTTCGCGCAAGGTCGGCCACGGCAGGGTCGGCTTGAAGCGTGAGGTGCGAAGGGATGTCTTGTGCATTTGCCAAAGACTGAAGTTGTTCGGACCAATATTTCATGCCGGCCACAAGCGGCAAGCGCCATGCGCCTTGGGCATCATTCACCCACAGCCAAGCGTCTTCAGGTGTGCCGCTGACCCAAGCCGAAACTTCAGCTTTCACAGTGCTAGGCGCCCACTCCGGCACGATGCGATGCACCACATGGCCCATGGCTTGAAGCTGCGACAAGTGATGCTTTAACCAAGCCTTGTTGCAAGCGGCCACCCAGCCTGGCGAGTTGGCTTGCCATTCAGCTTGCATGGACAAATGCATGGCCTCGGGTTCATCGAGCAAGGGCTCTTCCATCAAACTTTGCAGCGCCGTGTTCAAGCGGCTGGTTTGTCTTTGAAGACCCGCCGGTAGCGTGATGCGGTGCCAAGAAAGCGCTGCTGCTGGCACGATGGCCCAAATTTCTTTGTCGCGCGCGCCAGCCGTTTGAGTCGGCAAGACTGTTTGGGAGTAGGCGGCGCCGGCTTCAGAGTGAAGCGGCAGCGTGAAAATGAGTGTGCTCATGGCTGGCTTGATTGTAGAAGCGACTCGCGGTTTGGGGGCGGGAGTATTCCCGCAATTTTTTGCCGCCACACAAATGTCACATTGCCGGCGTCTCGCAGGATCAAGGCGGTTTCCTCTTGGGTTCTGTCTTCCATGCGCAAGCGCCCCCAAACTTCAAAAAACCGGGTACCCACCGTGTGCCATCGCGCTTCCAGGGTTTTACCGCCCAAAGCTTTGCTGGCATCGGTCAAGTTGCTGAAGTGCGAACGTGTGCGTTGTTGCACAAACTGCTGCGCTGCTGACAGTTCCAAACCGGGCACTGTGGCATAAATGACTTCGGCGCTGGCCGTATTCAGATTCACGGGCGTGACCTCGGGCAAGATGGTCACATAGGGGCTTAAGCGCTGAACGGTTTCTGGACTCAGCCCTAGCCACTGCAATTGTGTGATTTGCTGGGGAAGCAGGGCAGAACCGCTGGCCATGCCCTGGGACGCCTGACCCATTGACGGATTTGACAGGCGAGCCGATTGAGCGGCTGCGCGCCATGCTGTAGCCAGTCTTTCTAGCTCGGCGCGCGGTAAATCCAAGACATTGAAAAGCCGCACAAGGGCCAGTTGCATGGGCTCATTCAATTTGGCGCTGACTTTGCCGTCGCTGGCCTCCAACCAATTGGTCAAATTGATGCGGCTCTGTGCATCGGTGATTTGGCCTGACAAAAAGACTTCAGGGTCGCCCTCGCGAAGTTGCTGATCTTGCGCCAGAAATGTCGACAGTTTGGCTTCTTTCAGGGGCAATGCCCAAGGCTCTGCCAAATGGTCTGCGGTGCCACTGCCTGCATTGGCTGCACTGCCTGTACTTCCTAGGGTTCCCGAGTTGGCCGCAGAGCCTGCGACGCCCGCCATGGCATCTTCTCGCAAGATCAGACGTGACCAATCTAGTGCGCCGTTCAAAAGCCAAGACGATTGCACCCTGTGGCGCTCTGCACTTTCAACTTCCACATGTCGCCACTGCTGCCACAGCGCCACACTGGCCAATGTGGCCACCAAGGTCACCACCAGCATGGCGCTGATGAGGGCAGCGCCGCGCTGAGCACGCAGGCCAGTGGTCTTTTGAAGCCTGTTCATTGTTTGGCCACCGTGAAAGTGGGACGCACCCAATCCAAGGTCAGTTTGCCTTGCACTTGCGCGTTCTCAGCCAAATCTATCACCAAGCGAATGCCTTCCGGTAAAGAGGCTGAGTTGCTCAAATTGTTGGTGCCAGCGGTGTTGGCCGCGCTTGAAAGCGGGTTGCTCCACGCACCGTCGCGGTGGTAGTAAATTTGCCAGCTTCGAATGGCATGCACCAAGACTTCGTGCGCATTGTTGGGCATGGGGTTGCCGGCCGATTCACCCCAAACCTGCGCTTGCGTCCAAGCTTGAGCCCAAGCGTCGCGTTGGGTGAGCGGGGCCGATTGCCAACGTGTCCATTGGCCATTGCCCAGGGTCCAAGCGACCACCTGCATGCCCGCTTGCGGGTCTTGTGAATGCTGCCGTGTGATGCGCAGCACACGCCCATCCCAGTCGAGTGCGGGGGTGTTTTGCAAGGTCACCATGTTGTCAAGATCGGTACGCCATTGCGCCAAACCCACTTGCCATGTTTGGTTGGCATCGCTGCGTGTTTGCAAGGCCACTTGCGCTTTGGACATGCCATCCAAACCACGCCAAGAAATGAGGGCCATGAGCGCCAAGATGGCGCTGGCCACCAGCACTTCAATCAAGGTAAAGCCAGCCATGGCTTTGAGCTTGGGCGCTTTGAACGGCGGTTTTTGAGCGCTCTGATCCTTGCTTGACATCAATAGCGCCCCATGACCGTTGAGAGTTGAAGCAGGGGCGTGCTGTCTGAACCAATGCGCTGCACCACCCGTGCGTCCACCCTTCTGAAATTGGGATTGGGTGTGACTTGCACCGACAAATTCACTTGCAAATCTAAGCCGGCTTGGAGGCAGCTGGCGCTGCTTTCGCCCACGGGGGGCACTTGTCTAGACAAGCGCAGTCGACTGAACTCGTTTTCAGCGCAAATTTGAGCCAACCATTGCGTTGATTGGCGCGAAGCATTTCTGCTCAATGCATCGGTAAAGCGCAAACCTGCCATGAGTGCAATGGCCACAATGCCTAAGGCGACCAAGACTTCAATGAGCGTGAAGCCTTGCTGGCTTTGTGATGTTGATCGCGTAGGTGCAGAGTTGAAATTCACGGTGCTGCTCGCTTGACGGCAAAGGGCCTGAGCCCATCGGTGCTGACCCAAAGCTGCAAATCTTTTACACGCAGTGCCACGCTTTGAGGGCCAATGATGGGGTCGGGGCCTAGGACCACCAAAGCGTTGGCGGCTACTTGAATTTGCGGCGACAGCCACTGCTCTGAAAGTGTTTGGGGTGGCAAACCTTCAAACACAAAAGCGCTTGGACTGCCGGTGTTGCTGAGCGACTGAGGGTGCCATTTCACGGGCACACCGCTGGCCCTCGACCGGGCCCTTGCAGATTCAAACAGAGCCGCCAAGCGTTCTGCATCTCGCTCCAACACGGTTTCAGCAGAGTCACGCAAACTGAAGCTGACTGCGGCAGTGCCAATGGCAATCAGCGCAATGACCACCAGCAATTCAATTAAGGTGAAGCCATGTGATGCACGCATCGGAATTTATTGCCAGCTGCCAATGTCAGCATTCACGCCTTCACCGCCCGATTGGCCATCAGCGCCCCATGACATCACATCGACCTCGCCCTTCAAGCCAGGATTGAGGTACTGATAAGGCCTGCCCCATGGGTCGGCAGGCAATTTGTCTAAGTAGCTTTTCCAATTGGTGGGCACGGGCTCGGCTGACGGCCTGACCACCAAAGCTTGCAAACCTTGTTCGGCCGTGGGAAAGCGCTGGTTGTCGAGTTTGTAGAGTTTCAGGGCCTGGGCCAAATTGCCTACATCGGTGCGCGCCGCTGTGACGCGCGCATCGTCGGCGCGGCCTAAAACGCTGGGCACCACCAAGGCTGCCAAGATGCCAATGATGGCTAAAACCACCATGAGCTCAATCAGAGTGAAGCCTCGCTGTTTTCTAGCGGGGCTGCGGCTCAATGGCCTTGTGGTGTTCAAAGTTTGAACATCGGGGCTTGAATTGGGGATTTCTAATTTCATTGCAAAAACGCTCGCTGCTTTTTTTCACACTTCTCCATCATAATCCCCACATGTTGCAAGTCATTCAAGGCCCCTCCAAATCCTTTTGGCCCGCGCTCTGTGCGCTGGGACTTGGGGCTTTGGCCGCCTACACAGCTGTCGCTTGGATTTTGCAAATTCAAAGCATTTCTGTGGCCCCTTCAGCGGTACCCAACGCCACGCAAGCTGTGGCGCCCTCATCGGCTCAAAACGCCATTCAAAGCAGCCATGTGGCTGGCGCCCTAGGCGCGCCCAAAGCTGCAGAGGGCCAGTCTGGCGCCAATGTGGGTGCCTCATCAGACCACCAATGGACCTTGTTGGGCGTGGTGGCCGGCGCTTCAGGTCGGGGCAGTGCGCTGTTGGCGGTAGATGGCCAGCCGCCCAAGGCCTACTTACCCGGGCAAACGGTGGCGCCAGGGTGGGTTTTGCATTCTGTGGGGCACAGGCTGGCGCGATTGGCGCCGAGCCAGCAAAGCACACCCACTGTGATTTTAGAACTGCCCAAAGCCGAAAACTAAGCCAAGGCGCTGACAAAGTCAGGCCTGTTTTTCTGCTGAATTTAGGCAGACTGTTGCAAGAACATCCGGTAGACCGGATTGAGCGTTTCTTCCACCCAAGGGTAGCCCAAGGTGCTCAAGAATTTATCGAAAGCCTTGCCGTCTTTTTCAGGCACTTGCAAGCCCACCAAAATGCGGCCGTAATCAGCCCCTTGGTTGCGATAGTGAAACAGGCTGATGTTCCAGCCGGGGCGCATCAGGTTCAAAAATTTGAGCAAAGCACCGGGGCGCTCGGGAAACACAAAACGCATGAGGCGTTCGTTTTGCGCCAAGCTGGTGTGACCGCCCACCATGTGTCGAATGTGTTCTTTGGCCAAATCGTCGTGTGTCAAATCCAAATTTTCAAAACCATGCTTTTTGAAGTTGTTGGAGATCTTGGTGCTCTCGCCCGCACCTTGTGTGGTGAGGCCCACAAACACATGCGCCTTGGCCGCATCGCTGATGCGATAGTTGAATTCCGTGACATTGCGCGGGCCGCCTGGCAGGTTGCCAATGAGTTCGCAAAAACGTTTGAAACTGCCGCGCTCTTCCGGAATGGTGACTGCAAAAATGGCTTCGCGTTCTTCACCGACTTCGGCTCGCTCTGCGACAAAGCGCAAGCGGTCAAAGTTCATGTTGGCGCCGCACAAAATGGCCGCGTAGGTTTCGCCTTTGGTTTTGTGCTTGGCCACATACTGCTTGATGGCCGCCACTGCCAAGGCACCCGCGGGCTCCACAATGGAGCGAGTGTCAACAAACACATCTTTGATGGCCGCACACACTGCGTCTGTGTCAACGGTCATGTAGTCGTCAACCAAGCCACGTGTCACGCGGAAAGTTTCTTCGCCCACCAACTTCACCGCCGTGCCGTCTGAGAACAAACCCACATCGTTCAAGGTGACGCGTTTTTTGGCGCTCACCGATTGAATCATGGCGTCGGAGTCATTCATTTGCACGCCAATGACTTTGATGTCAGGGCGCACCGCTTTGATGTAATTGGCCACGCCAGAGATGAGGCCACCACCACCGATGGCCACAAACACAGCATCCAAGCGGCCTTGGTGTTGGCGCAACATTTCCATGGCAATGGTGCCCTGTCCGGCAATGACTTCGGGATCGTCAAAAGGATGGACAAAAGTCATGCCCATTTTTTTCTCAAGCATCGCGGCGTGCTTGAACGCGTCTGAGTAACTGTCTCCCACCAAGACCACCTCACCACCCAAAGCTTTCACGGCTTCAATTTTCATTTGCGGGGTGGTGGTGGGCATCACAATGACCGCGCGGCAACCCAGTTTGCTGGCGCCCAAGGCCACGCCTTGGGCGTGATTGCCAGCCGACGCGCAAATGACGCCCTTTTTCAGTTGCGCAGGCGAGAGGTGCGCCATTTTGTTGTAAGCACCCCGCAGCTTGAAACTGTGCACCGCTTGTTGGTCTTCGCGTTTGAGCAAAACGTTGTTGTGCAGGCGCTTGCTCAAATTCTTGGCAGGCTCTAAAGCCGATTCCGTGGCCACGTCGTAAACGCGTGCGTTCAGGATTTTTTTCAGGTAATCGGAAGGTTTGAGATTTTTCGCAGTCATACCCGAATGATAGCGGGCGAAAAAAATGCCCCGAGCCTTGCGACTCGGGGCAAATCCACCTTTTCGGAGGGTGGAGGAGACAAACGGTTCGTGCTTCATCACCAAAAAAAGCACGACTGTTAGAAATTCTACATAAAAAATGCTGCAGTGCAATACCTTTTCAAAAGCTTTACGATAAGAGGCAAGTTAATGTTAAAAAATGAAGAAAGAATTCACCAAAATGGAATGCACAGTTAGCTGGACCGGCGCTTCAGGCACGCGCTCAGGCATGGGTTTTGTGGCCGAAACAGGCAGCGGCCATGTGTTGATGATGGACGGCGCGCCAGATGCCGCCAAACCTGAAAACGGCGGGCAAAACTTGGCCCCTCGCCCTATGGAAACCGTGCTAGCGGGTACGGGCGGTTGCACGGCCTACGATGTGGTCTTGATTTTGAAGCGGGGCCGCCATGATGTTCAAGGCTGCTCCGTCAAACTCAGCTCTGAACGGGCAGACACCGACCCCAAAGTGTTTACCAAAATTCACATGCACTTCACCGTCAAGGGCAAAGGCATTCCGGCTTCCGCAATTGAGCGCGCTGTGGCCATGAGCCACGAAAAATATTGCTCTGCCAGCATCATGTTGGCCAAGACCGCTGAAATTACCACCAGCTTTGAGGTGATTGAGGCTTAAATGTGGTGCGCCACTCGGGTCATGAGCTTGGCCGCCGCGCCCATGGCGCGTTTCACGGGCTCGGGTAACTCGACGGCGCCGGCTTTTTGAGCCATGCGGGCGTGCGCCACTTCGTCGGTTTTCATTTGCGCCACGATGGCTTTAGAAGCCAAGTCGTTGGCAGGAAGTTGAGACATGTGGCCCGCCAAGTGGGCTTCAACTTGGTTTTCAGTTTCAACAACAAAACCTAAGCTCAGTTTGTCGCCACCCAGTTTGCCGGCGCCATAGCCAATGAGAAAAGCGCCGGCGTACCAAAGAGGGTTGAGCAAAGAGGGGCGGCTGTTGAGTTGTTCAAGTCGCTCGCGGGTCCAGGCCAAATGATCGGTTTCTTCTCGGCAGGCTGCTTCTAGCTTGCGCTTGAGGACTGGGTCTTTGGAGGCTAGGGCCTGTCCTGTGTACAAGGCTTGGGCACACACCTCGCCCACATGATTGACGCGCATCAGGGAGGCTGACAAAGACTTTTCCTCATCGGAGAGTTCCGGCAGTGCTGCAGGCGCTTCCAGCGTGGACCCCATGCCGTCCCCATGGGAGGCAATGGCCACAAATGGCTGGGGCGTGGCCCTTGCCGCTCGGGGTGTAGCAAAAAGGGTGCGAAGGGCGCTGTCAGCGGCGAGGATCAAAGCATCGGCATTCATGGCGAGAAGTTTAGCCCGCTTGTTGTACCCAAGCAACATAAACCTCTGCTTTCTCAGGATTTTCTTTGCAGACTGGTCTGACCTCTGGTGCAATAGACCCAACTTCCCTAACGGAGGTTGGCTCAGGGTTCCAGAAGTTTGCAAGGTTGCAAGCACTAGAACTGGGGCCCTTGTTAAACCTTGGAGAACTTCTCAAATGAAAAAATCCCTAGTCGCTTTGGCTGTTTTGGCCGCTTCTGGCGCCGCTATGGCCCAATCCTCCGTCACCATCTGGGGCGTGTTGGATACTGCTTTGACCAACGCTTCTGGCAGCATTGCTAAGAAGACTTCAATGAACACCAGCTCAAGCTCTTCTTCACAGTTGGGTTTCCGCGGCGTTGAAGACCTCGGTGGTGGCATGTCTGCCCTGTTCTGGTTGGAAGCTGGCGTTGCCAATGATTCTGGTTCTGGCGCTGGTACAAGCACCAACAACCAAACTGGTGGCAACAACGCTGCCGCTAACGGCACACAAGGCCTGACATTCAACCGCCGTTCAACAGCCGGTTTGGCTGGTGCAATGGGTGAGTTGCGCATTGGTCGCGATTACACGCCTCAGTTCTGGAACTTGACAGCTTATGATCCCTTCTACACGAACGGTATCGGCGGCCAAGTGATGATGAACGGTGCAGCTTTGGTTCCCGGTGGTACTTCTGGTACTTTCGTGCGTTCTTCCAATGGCGTGACATGGTTGTGGAACCATGCAGTTAACGGCAGCCGTTCTTCTGGCGGTCAAGGCTTCAGCGCTGAAGTTCAGCACTACTACGGTGAAAACGCATCCAACGTTGCAGCACCAGTTGGTGCCAATGACGGTACAGGTACAGGCGTTCGCTTGGGCTACATCGCAGGTCCTTTGTCTGTGCACTACGCTAACTCATCAACAACTTTCAAATCACAATCTGCTACAACTGGCGATGTGAAGACAAGCAACTTGGCTGGCTCATATGACCTGGGCGTTGCTAAAGTCTTGGCTCAAACAGCTACAGACAAAGTAGGCGCTACATTGCAAGGCAAAGGCCGCTTGATGGGTCTGACAGCGCCAATGGGTGCTACAACTTTCAAAGTTGCTAGCTCACAGTACGAGACAAATGCTGCTGGCAACCCAACAGCTAAGAAGACAGTTTTTGGTCTTGAGCAAGCTTTGAGCAAGCGCACATACGTGTACGCAACATACGCACGCGTTGCTAACTCTGGTGGTCAAGCCACTGTTGTTGGCGGTGGTGCTGTAACTGC
>CANFJC010000001.1 GCA_947447245.1 Comamonadaceae bacterium | reverse complement strand
ATGGCTTTAAGCCAATTATTTTCTTGGTCGCGCGAGAAGGTGCCGACTTTGCGCATTTCATCAATCGACCTTTTGGACAGGGCTTCGCCTTCCAGACTTCTTAAGTACGACAGCTCCAATACAAAAGCGTGTGCCGAATAACTTGCCACGGAAAAACCTGGCCGCACCCAAAGACGCGCGTCATACACGTCAAAACCCCAAACGCTCAAGCGTTGTTGGGAGGAAGGTTTGACCCCTGGCAACAAGGCTGGCGAGGCCTGCGCCAAGCTCAAAGCCAAGTGGCATGCGATCAAGCCCATGCTCCAAGAAAAAAACCGCTGACGACGAAGCACAGTCACGCCTGTCTTTTCTGCAAAGTGAACTGAATCACGTCGGTATTGGCTTCGTCAAATGCGGCCTCGCAATATGCCAAATAGAATTCCCACAAACGCAAGAACTTGGTGTCGAATCCCAATTTCAAAACTTGCGCCTCTTGGGCCATGAAGTCGTGGCGCCAGCGCCTTAAGGTTTCTGCGTAGTCGGGCCCAAACTTCAACTCGTCGATCACTTCTAAGCCAGCCAAGCGGGCTTGTCTTCTGAACTCCGATGGACTGGGCAAACACCCGCCAGGAAAAATGTACTGCTGAATAAAGTCTGTCGACTTCAAATAGCGATCAAACAGCGCATCGTCAATCACAATGCTTTGAATGCAGGCTTTACCGCCGGGCTTCAATTGTTGGCTCACGGTTTGAAAATAGGTTGGCCAAAATTCTTTGCCAACGGCTTCAATCATTTCGATCGAGCAGATGGCGTCGTAAGGGCCGTCATCAATGTCGCGGTAGTCTTGCAAACGCAAATCTGTTTTTTCAGCTTTGCCATTCCACTTCATTCGCGCATTGGCAAAAGCCAGTTGCTCGGTTGACAAAGTCACGCCGGTCAAACTGGCGCCAAAATCCAGGGTGGCCATTTCGGCCAAAGCACCCCAACCGCAACCAATTTCCAGCACCCGCGATCCCACGCCGACATCGGTCATGCGCAGTGCGCGTCGAACCTTGGCACGCTGTGCATCGCCCATGCTCTGGCTGTAATCGCCTTCAAACAAGGCGGAGGAATAGTTCATGGTGCCATCTAACCAAAGCTCATAAAACGCATTGCCCAGGTCGTAATGCGCGTGAATGTTTTTTCGGCTATTGGCCTTGTGATTGCGATTGAGCAAGTGCTTGATGCGGTAAGCCATTCGACCCCACCAAGAGCCAAAAATCAAATCGTCAATCACGCGCCTGTTTTGAATCATGACCCGCAGCAAGTCACTCAAGGAAGGCGTGCTCCAATCACCGGCAATGTATGTCTCTGCAAAACCAATGTCGCCCGACTTCATGCTGGCCGTGAAGACATTCCAGTTTTGCAAACTGATGGCCGCATGCAGCGAGGACGATTGGCCAAAGACTTTGGTGCTGCGGTCGGGAAACTGGATCGTCAACGTGCCGTGTTCCATTTTTTCTAGCAATTGCAAAACTCTGCGAACGGCCATGGGCGCAGATTGAAGCTCGATTGCGGTGCTGGTTGAGGGACTGGTGTTCATGATCAGCTGATTTTGGAAATAATGGTTGGAGATGCTTGTCCGCGTGAAACCAATTCAGAGGGGGGTTCTGGTTTGGTTATGAATGGCACGCGTTTAAGCCACAGCAAAAGGGCATGCCAGTGAATGCGAAGCACCACAGCAAATGTGAAGAAGGGATAGCGCCAAAAAGTACGCAGAATTTCTTTGCGGGTGGCGGGCACCAAAGCGCCGCTGATGCTGGTTTGAATCAGCGGGCCCTTGTCATCGCCATGGTCAACCCGTGCGACGATGCGCTCAACCGCCGCTTGATGTGTGCGCATGAAGCGAAAGTCATATTGACCTTTGACCTCACAAAAGGGTGAGACATGAAAGACCTTGTTGGCATGTTCAGTGCGGCCAAATTTCGGTTCGGGCAACAAATAACAATGGCGTTCGCCAAAGGTGTTGTGAACTTCAGCCAAGATGGCGGCCAGCGTGTTGTCAGATCGGTGGCAATACCAAAAGCTCACTGGCTTGAAGGTATAGCCCCATACTCTGGGAAATGTTTGCAGCCAAATTTCACCCTTGGCATCGTGGATGTTTTCACTTGCAAGCAGCTCTTCGATCCAGGCCAGCGCACCGCCATTTTGGGCTTGGCGGCCATCGCCATGGTCGGTATCAAAAAACGACAACAAGCCCGCTTTGTTGATGGGCAAATCCGTTCTATTTGTTGGGCCATTTTGTGAAGTGCTTTTTGTCAAAGCAGTCAAGCGCCTCATTGGCAACATCAAGAAATAAGCGCTGTAATCAAAGGCGTGACGCGTTGGGCGCAGGCGAACATGGCGCACTTGACCATGACCCAAGAGCACGCCGCCCGTGTTCATGCATTGACCCTCTTGAGCAGCTCTCTGGCCACCGACAAACCTGATTTCAAACCATCTTCATGAAAGCCATAGCCCAACCAAGCGCCGGCATACCAAGTATGTTGTTGCCCTTGTATCTGATGCAGGTGTTGTTGCGCATCAATGGCTGGCAAATCAAACACGGGGTGCGCGTAATCAATGGTTTGAATGATTTTTTTCGGGTCTATGGCTTGCGTTGGATTGAGCGACACCACAACCGCTTGAGCATAGGGCAGGGGTTGTAGCTTGTTCAACAAATAGTGCAAGCACACCCGACTGCTTTCTTGCTGGACATTTTCTGAACGCACGTAGTTCCATGCCGCCCAAGCTTTGCGTCTGCTCGGCAAGACATTCTCTTCGGTGTGCAACACAGCCACATTGTCTTGGTAGCGAATGGCGGACAGATATTGCGCTTCGGCCTGGCTGGGTGCTCTGAGCAGCCGCAAGGCTTGGTCTGAATGAGTGCACAGCACCACTTCGTCAAAGCGCTCCGCATGATCTTGCGTCATCACGCGCACGCCTGCTTCGTCGCGCTCAATCATTTGGACAGGCGTGTTCAAGCGCTTGTCTACAATGCCGCTCACGATTTTTTCAACATAGTTGCGTGAGCCGCCCTTGACGGTGAACCAGCGAGGGCGATTGCTCACTTGAATCAGGCCATGGTTGTGGCAAAAGCGAATCATGGTGGCCACTGGAAAGGCCAACATTTGATCGGTAGGACAACTCCAAATGCAACCCATCATGGGCAAAAAATACCAGTTTTTAAAGGCCTCGCCGAAGCGGTGCTGGTGTAAAAAGTCAGACAGTGGTTGCCGCATTTCACTTTCTGTTTGTTGCTCGGCAATGCGCGTGCACAGTTTGTTAAAGCGCAAAACGTCGTACAACATTTTTAAAAACTGCGGCCGCAGCAAATTTCGGCGTTGTGCAAAAACAGTGTCTAAATCGCTGCCACTCCACTCCAAGGCCTCTTGGCCCCATGCCTTGGGTGCTTGCACAGAAAAGGACATGTCTGACAAAGCTGTCTCGACGCCCAACTCCGCAAACAGATTGATCAAGTTAGGGTAGGTTCTTTCGTTGAACACCAAAAACCCGGTGTCCACACCATAGGTCAGCAAACCTTGTTCGGTAGGCAAGGTGATGTCCACGGTGTTGGCGTGTCCGCCAAAGTAGGCGCCGGCTTCAAACAGTGTGATATCGGCTTGCCCTTTCAGACTGTGCGCAACAGCCAAGCCGGAAATGCCCGAGCCAACGATGGCAATCTTTTTGTACTTCAAGATGTCACTCTTTCTCTGGGTTCCAACACGTCCTTCTGGTGCAAAGCTCAGGAGGCTTTTCGCGCGAGGCTTTTCTCAATGGCTTGCACCAAGCTTTTGCTATCAGGGCTTGTCATGCTGTTGTAGCTGTCAATCAGCTTGCCATCGCGGCCAATCAAGTATTTGTAAAAATTCCACTTGGGTCTTTGGCCCGGGTCCTGCGCCAACTGTTTGAAAAAGGGTACGGCCGAATCGCCGGTGACGGCTGTTCTGGTGAACATCGGGAACTTCACACCAAACGTGTTTTCGCAAAAGTCGGCGATGTCTTGGTTGTTTGATTTTTCCTGTGCAAAGTCATTGGAAGGAAAACCCAAAACCACAAAGCCCTTGTCTTTGTATTGGCTGTAGATGGCTTCCAAGCCTTTGTATTGAGGCGTGAAGCCACAATAACTGGCGGTGTTGACCACCAAGATCACCTTGCCACTGTATTGGCACAGCGACTGTGGTTTCTCATCTTGTAGCCTTGGAAATGTATGGTTGAGCAGCGCGGGGCAGGCCGCCGCGGGGGCGTTGGGCGTGGTCGGCTGCGCCCAACTGGAAGACATGGCGAGCGCCCAAAGCACCAGTGCCAATGATTTGATGAGCTTGTTGCTTAGCATTGAACTGTCCATTCTGTTTTGTGACTGGACAGTTTACTTCTATTTTTTTAACTTGTCACGAGCTGTTTACGCCTTCTTGACCTCTGGAAAAACGGCCTTCCAAAGGGCCAAGATGGCTTCTCTTTCTTTGTGCAAGTCGGCTTGTGGCACCTGAGTTGGCGACTCATTCAAGCGCGCTTTGTGTTGCACGCGACGCAGTTCACGGTAAGCGGTGGCGGCCTTCGCGCCGACGTCCTTGGGCAGCAAACCTGCCGCTTCTGCGCGCTGCAGCAAAGCAATATTGCCCACATTGTCGGCCATTTCTGGGTGCGCGCAGGCCTGCATGAGGACCAAATACTGAACTGCAAACTCGGCATCCACCATGCCACCTGGGCTGTGCTTCACATCAAAAAGATCGGGCTTGATGGTGTGCGCCGTGCGAACCCGATTGCGCATGGTCACGATTTCAGACTTCAATGAAATTTCATCACGCGGTGCGCTGATGACGCTGCGCCGCACTTGGTCAAACCGGCTTGCCATGGCGTCATGGCCCATCACGAAGCGAGCACGCGTCATGGCCTGATGCTCCCACGTCCAAGCCGTGTTACTGCCTCTTTGCTGTTGGTAGTCCTCGAATGCAGCGAAAGTGGTTACCAACAAACCTGAGCTTCCATTGGGGCGAAGCGCCGTATCGATTTCAAACAAATCACCTTCTGAGGTTTTGACCGTGAACCAATTGATGAGCTTTCTGACAAAGCCGCCATAGACCTCCTGCGCCCGCTCGTCGGCGTCTTCATAGACAAAGACGATGTCTAAATCGCTGCCATACCCCAACTCTTTGCCGCCCAATTTGCCGTAAGCCACAATGCCAAAGAGCGGCTCCTCACGGTGTCGATTTTTCAAACATGACCAACACCATTCGGCCGTGATGCGCAAAACGGCATCGGCCATGGCACTCAAATCGTCGGCCACCTGCTCCACCGTCAAACGCCCCTCCACATCTCGCGCCAAGGTTCGGAAAACCTCCGCATGGTGTGCTCGCCGAAGCAAGTTCAACAAGTTCTCTTCGTCGTCTTCAAGGGTTCTTTTCAAGGCGGCCCGCCGAGCCTGAAGTTCAGCCTCGAAGTCTTGCGCCACAAACCTTTGTTGCAACACATCGCCATTGGCCAACTCATCAATCACGCCAGGATGCTGAACCAAATAACGGGCTGGCCATTTGGCTGCGCCCAACATGCGCAGCAACCTCTCATGGACAGCAGGGCGCTCGAGCATCATGGCCAAATAACTTTCGCGGCGCATCAAGGGCTCCATCCAGTCTGCCATCCGGACCACCGCATCCTCTTCGACCCGGCCTTCTTGGAGCCATTGCGCAGTGCGCTGCAACAGCCGCATCAGGCGGCCCCTTGCATCGTCCCGAAGGCTTTTGACCTTGGGGCTGTCTTGCCAATGGGCCAAGCGCGCGCGGGCTTCGCCCTGAAAAAGATCCAACACAGCCTCTAGCTCGGGCCTCTCGCTGGCCGCACTCGTTGGACAAGACTTGCATTGGCGATCACCCCCCAACAAAATGTCGAACTCATGGGCAACGACTTCGCGATGGGCATCTAAGTCAATCAGGAAATCATGGCTTGCCGCATACCCCATGGTGCTGGCAATCCACTGCAAATCGGCATCCTGCGTGGGCAGCACATGTGTTTGCTGATCGTCTAAATATTGAATCCGATGTTCTACTTTGCGCAAAAACTCATAGGCTTGGGTCAAGGCCTGTGCGGTTTCTGCGGGCATCAGGCCAGCTTTGGCCACGCGCTGTATGGCATCCAGGGTAGGGCGCGTTCGCAGCTCTGGAAACTGGCCGCCTCGCACCACCTGCAAGAGTTGCACCGTGAATTCAATTTCTCGAATGCCGCCCCTAGAAAGCTTGACATCGTTGGCGCGCTCGGGGTGTCCGGCGCTTCTTTTGGCGGCATGATCGCGAATTTGCTGGTGCAAAGTTCGCAAGGACTCAAACACGTTGTAGTCCAAATACCGTCTGAAGACAAAGGGCAAAATGACACTGCGAAGCTTGGCAGCGGAGCCATTTTGAAGTGCGCTTCTGGGTGCGATGACTCGGCTTTTCATCCACGCAAATCGCTCCCACTCGCGACCCTGAACCAACAAGTACTCCTCCAAAGCGCCCAAAGAGACCACGCTCGGCCCAGAGTTGCCGTTCGGACGGAGTGCCAAGTCCATCCTAAAAACAAAACCATGTTCAGTGGTCTCGCCAACCAAGGTGAATAGCGCTTTAACGGCACGGGCGAAATACTCTTGCACCGAAATTTTCCCAGCGCCCTGTGCGTTGCCAGCTGTTTCGCCATCTTCGTCGTACACATAAATGAGGTCGATGTCGCTAGAGACATTGAGCTCCCGGGCGCCTAACTTGCCCATGCCGACCACCCAAAACTCTGCACGTTCGCCAGAGGCCAACAGCGGTGCGCCGTGCCGTTCATCTAAGTCATGAAATGCCTGCTGACAAGCTTCGTCAAGGGCGAGTTCCGCCAAATGGGTCACCCCCAGGGTAATGGTGTCAAGTGACGCCTTTTGTTCACAATCCAATGTGAGCAAGCGCGCCATGGCCCACTGGCGCAAGATACGCAAAGCGGGGCCGACCGCATGGCCTTGGCTGCGCAATTGTTGGTAGGCCTGATTCAAAAGCTCACGGTGCGGCACGCCCAATGGCAGGCCGGCAAAGACATCGGCATAGCGCCTTTGAAGCCTTTGAAAAAAACGCGAACCTTCTGAGAGCGGCGTGGGGCGTTTTGAATCCATGTCTGGGTCTGTCGCAAATGGGCTTGTGGCGGTCATAATTCCCTGCCTAGGTCTTTATGTCCGTACCGTCATTCGAATGTTGAAGTTTTCTACCCTTGCCCAAGTTTGCAGCAGTGCCCTGCGCTTTGCCGCGTGGGTTTTGTTGGTGAGCGGCTTTCTGTTGGGCATGGCTTGGACTGCATTGCATTTTTGGATTGTGCCCCGAATTGAAGACTTCAGGCCCAAATTCGAAAACTTAGCCTCGCAAGCCATTGGCGTTCCCGTCCACATGGGCAAGTTGCTGGCCGTTTCATCCGGTTGGATGCCAACTTTCGAAATCCATGACCTAAGCTTGATGGACCCGGAGGGGCGGCGCGCCCTGACATTGCCCAAAGTTATTTTTGCCATCAGCGTTCGGTCTGTGCTGAACCTCGGCGTCGAGCAGCTGGTCATTGAATCCCCCTCCTTGGACATTCGTCGAACCGAGAGTGGCGAGTGGCGAATTGCAGGTCTTGCCTTGAAAAAAGACAATTCACCCGACTCGGCTTTTGCCGACTGGGTTTTTGCGCAAAAAGAAATCCTCGTGCAGCACGGTAACGTGGCTTGGACCGACGAGTTCAACCCATTGAACAGAGACAAGTCAACCGTGAATTTGAGTCAGGTGTCTTGGGTCTTGCGAAATTCTGCACGCCAACATCAATGGCGACTCGACGCCACACCACCGCCAGGTTGGGGCGATCCGTTCTTATTGATGGGCGATTTGCGTCGTGGCCTTTTGTCAATACATCCAGGGCGCGTCAAAGATTGGAGCGGTCAGCTTCATGCTGAATTCTCAGATGTGAATCTGTCACAACTGGGGCCTCACCTGCCGTGGAAAGTCAACGCCACGCAAGGCCAAGGCGCCTTGCGCATGTGGCTGGATTTAAACCATGGCAACATTCAAAAGGCCACTGCCGACCTGGTGCTAGAAAATGCCAAAGCGCAACTCAGCCCCGAGTTGGAAAGCCTGTCATTCAAAAGCATTGCAGGACGTGTGTCATTCAAGCCCATGGCCAATGGCTTTGATTTTTCCACCGAAGGTTTGCGCTTTGACACCGCCGATGGTTTGCATTGGCCAGGTGGCAACATCAGCCTTTCTTATGCTGAGGCTGAAAAGGGCGCCAGTGCCCAAGGCCGCTTTCATGGCGACAAATTAGACTTGCTCGCACTTCGCAACATCGCGCTTCAATTGCCATTGCCAGAGCCAGCCAGGCAAAGCTTGCTGGAACACAAGCTCAGTGGTTTGGTCAACCCGCTGCACATTGAGTGGACAGAAAATAACAGCGGCCAAGACAAAACATACCAAGTCAAAGCCGCCAACGGCCGCATTGATCACTTTTATTTTGAAGCTGGAAAGCCTGGCTCTTCTTCCGAAAATTGGCCCGGCATTGAGAACGCCAACATCAGCTTTGAGATGAATGCAGAGGGCGGCCATGTCAATGCCTCGATTCAAAAAGGGGCACTGCAAATCAATCGCATTCTTGAAGATCCGCGCATCCCCTTGGACAAACTGCAAGCCGCCGTTAAGTGGCAGCATGCAAAAAATGCGCTGCTGGTTCCCGAGTGGCAATTGAGCTTAAACAATGCCGATTTGACGGGTGATTTCAAAGGCAGCTGGAAGCCCAGTCCGCTGCCCGGCAGTTTGGGTGTTTTGGATTTGCAAGGCAACATCCAACAAGGCGATGCCTCGCGTGTTCACCGATACCTGCCCTTGAATATTTCACAAAGTGTTCGCCACTATGTGCGCGACTCGGTTTTAAAAGGCGAGCTTCAAAACATTGGCGTCAAAATCAAAGGCGATCTGAAACAGCTGCCTTTTACAAACCCCAAAGAAGGGGAGTTTAGATTTACCGGCAAGGTCAAAGAGCTTCAATACGCCTACGTTCCAACAGCAAGCGCCAACACGGCGAATCGCAATGCAAGTTCCGAAGGCATTTGGCCGATCATGGACAACGTCAATGGTGACATCGTGTTTGACCGACTTAACTTCAAAGTCAATGGGGCGTCGGGCAAATGGGGCAACCTGCCCTTCACGCAAATCAAAGCTGAAATACCCAGCCTCAAAGGCCCCGTGATTGTGAACGTTCAAGGCGAATCTAAGGCCAGCGCCAGTGTTGTCTTGAATGAGCTGCGCCTTTCACCGGTCAGCAACATGCTCAATGGCGCTTTAGAGCAAGCCAGCAGCACCGGCACATTGACGACGCGCTTGAAGTTGTCATTGCCTCTGGCTGAACTTGAAAAAACAAGTCTTCAAGGCAGCGTCGCCCTCAGTGGCAATGACATTCGCATGCAGTCTGTGTTGCCCGTTTTTGAAAAAGCACAAGGCGCCATTCAGTTCACCGAGACTGGCTTCACTTTGATGGGCGTGAACGCGCAGTTTTTAGGTGGCCCCATCAAGTTAGAAGGCGGGATGCGAAAGCTTGCGCCGCGCAGCACCGAAGCCAACCCCCTCATTCGCATTCAAGGGCAAGTGACCGCCAACGGCATGCGACAAGCCAAAGAGATTCCAGCGCTCAGCATGCTCGCTCAGCATGCCAATGGGGCAAGCAACTACACGGCAAGTCTTGGGTTCAAAGGCGGGCAAAGTGAGTTGAGCATTCAGTCGCAACTTCAAGGGATGGCGTTCAATTTGCCAGCACCTCTTCACAAAAAAGCCGAAGAACAAGTGGCCTTCAAATTTGAAAACTTGGTTCAAGGCTTCAGCCCCACCAACCCCAACAAGGCGCAACGCGATCAACTCCAGATGACATGGGGGCGTTCTTTGTCAGCGTCCTACTTGCGCGATGTGAGTGGCCCTGATCCTCGCATCATCCAGGGTCGCTTGCAAGTCGGTGACAACTTTGCAACACCCGCCGCAAACCTCTCGGATTCTGGCGTCAGCGCTTCTTTCAATTTGCCCTCTTTTTCGATCGACGACTGGGTACAAGTGCTCTCACCCCCAAAATCTAGCCCCGCATGGCTTTCGTCTCAAAGCACATCATTTAGCGCAGCAACGCAAAACTACCTGCCAACTCGCATGACCTTGAAAGCCAACGAGGTCACGGTGCAGGGACGTCAACTGCACAATGTCCTTGTCAGCGGCTCTCGCGAGGGCTTTTTGTGGCGCGCCAATTTAGACGCCAAACAGTTCAGTGGTTATTTGGAATACCGGCAACCGAACAACCAAAATGCCGGACGCATTTATGCACGTTTGGCGCGCTTAAGTTTGCCGCCGTCGGCAGACCAAACAGTGGAGTCATTGCTAGAGGACTCGCCTTTGAGCATTCCCGCGCTGGACATTGTGGTGGAAGACCTTGAGTTGCGCGGCAAAAAATTGGGGCGTGTTGAAATTGAGGCCGTCAACACAGAAGCGTCCCTGCCGCGCAATGCGGCCAGCCGCGAATGGCGTTTGAACAAGCTGAACATCACGCTGCCTGAAGCCAGCTTCAAAGCAAGCGGCCGATGGATCACCTCACGAGAGGGCACGCAACAAGCCAGCACCGAAATGAATTTTCGATTGGACGTTTCAGATGCGGGTGACTTGTTGAATCGTTTGGGAACCAAAGACGCACTGCGCGGCGGCGCAGGCAAGTTAGAAGGCCAAGTCAACTGGCAAGGCTCTCCCATGACCTTGCATTACCCCAGCTTGGGCGGCCGCTTCAATGTCAACATGGGGCGCGGACAGTTTCTTCAAGCTGAGCCAGGTGTTGCAAAACTGCTGGGCGTCTTAAGTCTGCAAGCTCTGCCAAGGCGTTTGTTGTTTGATTTCAGAGATGTCTTCAGCGCTGGTTTTGCCTTTGACACGGTTCGTGGCGATGTGTTGATTCAACAAGGCATTGCCAGCACACGCAATCTGCAAATGAAGGGCGTCAATGCGGTTGTGCAAATGGATGGCAGCTCTGACATTGAACGAGAAACTCAAAACTTGCGCGTCCTGATCTTGCCCGAAGTGGATGCGGGCACCGCTTCATTGCTGGCAGGTATTGCGCTGAACCCCGCCATTGGTTTGAGCACTTTCTTGGCGCAGCTGATTCTCAAACAGCCGCTTAGCCGAGTGAACACCCAAGAGTTCTTGATTGACGGCACTTGGAGCGACCCCAAGGTGACCAAAGTTGCAGCCACCGCTGTTGCACCTTAAGCCTTGCTGGTGTTTTGAACATGAAGTCAACTGATTCTTCATCGCTGCAAAACACGCATCTTCTGTGGCTTTTTTTTAAATCTGTCACGCGTTCATTTACCGACCGTCGCTTTTCATTGTGGATTGCCTTGGTTGGCTTGGTGGTTGCGCTTTTGGTGACCTTGGTTTGGCTTGCGGGTCGGTATGAGGCCAGTCAATATCAAGCGGAATTAGACCGCGATACAGCAGATGCCGTGACTGACATACGCAATGGTTTCAGCAGGCACATTGTGAGCCTGCAAACTTTGCAAGCTAAATCGCTGCCCTCCAAATTATGGCAAGCAGAAGTGCCGCTTTTGCTGAGTCAACACAAAGCTTGGCTTCGGGTTGAAAGACGCGACTTACAAGGCTTGATCTTGGACGCCGCGGTCTCACCATTCAAGCCCACTTTGTTCAACGATCAAACGCGCATGAATGAGCAAGCCGAGATCGTTCAAACATGTTTGCGCTCCAAACGACTCAACGGCCCCGCCTATTCGCGAAGCTACTTTGTGCCCCAATCCAATGGCATTGGTTTGGAGGTGATGGAAATGTGCATGCCGATTCTGGTGCAAGGGCGTGCGCTTGGATTTACGCTTTTAACCTACGGCCTTCAAGAAATTTTGGCCACGGAATTGGGCGAGACTTATGGTCGTCGCAATGAAATTTCTTTCATTGAACCCGATGGCACGCGACTGGCCGTTCACGGAACCTTGCCGCGCGCCAAGCGTCTGTTCACCGCGACACAGTTGCTGGACTTGCCGGGCACAACGCTGATGCTTCGAATGGATGGCCGGCGTGCTGCACCTGATCGTTTCCCCAACATTTTGCCGGCCTTGGTCTTGGCCATGTCGATTGCGTTGGTCTCCGTCTTGGTTTTGCTGGTGAAAGATTCTCGCCGCCGACTTAAAGCAGAGCGCGATTTGGCTGATGCACTGGCTTTTCGAAAAGCCATGGAAGACTCCTTGGTCACCGGCCTGCGGGCGCGTGATTTGAAAGGGCGAATCACGTATGTGAATCCTGCGTTTTGTCAGATGGTGGGCTTTGAAGCCGATCAACTTCTAGGAAGGTCTGCGCCCATGCCTTATTGGCCGCCTGAAATGGTGGGGGAGTATCAACAACGTCAAGCCGTTCGATTGGCGGGCAACGCCCCACCGCGTGAAGGTTTTGAGTCGGTTTTTGTGCGGAAAGATGGTTCGCGTTTTCCGGTCCTTATTTTTGAAGCCCCCTTGATCAATGTCTTGGGGCAACAAACCGGCTGGATGAGTGCGTTTTTGGACATCAGCGAACAACGCCGCATTGAAGAGCTTTCGCGCTCAAGTCAAGAGCGCTTGCAAGCCACTGCGCGTTTGGCGACGGTGGGCGAGATGGCTTCACTTTTAAGCCATGAGTTGAACCAACCTCTGGCCGCCATTTCAAGCTATGCCACGGGTTCGCTAAACCTTCTTCGACATCCAGAATACAGCGACACGCAACACCCCTTGAGCGAGCTTCAAATGGCTTTGGAAAGAATTTCTGAGCAAGCGAGTCGTGCTGGCAAAGTCATCAACAGCGTTCACGACTTCGTGCGCCGACGTGATCAAGACAAAGAAATCGTCACGCCGCAAGCCATCATCGATGCGGTCATGCCGCTCGTGCAATTGCAAGCGCACAAATTACACGTTCGCATCGAAACCAAATTGGGTGAGCGCTTGTCGCCCATTTTGTGTGACCGCACCATGGTCGAGCAAGTCTTGTTGAATTTGGCACGCAATGGCATGCAGGCCATGGACCACCCCGACTGTCGCAAGCGCCTCCTGACGCTTCAAGTGAAGCGGGCCGCCTCCAGCGAGTCACATGGATGGCTTGAGTTTTCCATCATTGACATGGGGCTCGGAATTTCGCCAGACATTGCAGAAAAATTGTTCACGCCGTTTTTCACCACGAAAGAAGAGGGCATGGGCTTGGGCCTTAGCCTTTGCCGAACCGTTGTGGAGCAACACGGCGGTCATTTGGAGTTCGAGGCACAAGAGCCCTGCGGCACGCTGTTTCGCTTTACGCTGCCGACAGCCCCTGAGCTGTGAGCAAGGCTAAAATCAATTCATGCAACCTGCTCTTAACGCCTGTGTTTTCATCGTGGATGACGATGCCAGTGTGCGTGAGGCAATGGCTTGGCTGCTGCGTTCTCGTCGACTGCTGAGCGAGTCATTTTCAAGTGCAGATGACTTTGAGCGCATGCTGCAAGACAAGTTTCCCGGCCCCAAAACGCCCGTGCCCACTCAAGCGGGCTGCATCTTATTGGACGTTCGAATGCCGGGGCAGAGTGGCTTGGCCTTGTTTGAAACGCTCATCGGAAACGGCTTGGCCCATACCTGGCCCGTTATTTTCTTGACGGGACACGCCGATGTGCCAACAGCCGTAGACACCGTCAAGCGCGGCGCATTTGATTTTTGCGAAAAACCTTTCTCTGACAACGCCTTGGTTGACCGCGTAGAACAAGCCTTGGTTTTGTCCAATGAGCGGTTGGCGGTACACCTCCAAAGTGCGGGTCTTGTGTCTCGCCTGCAAGACTTGACCGATCGTGAGCGCGATGTGATGCAGTTGGTGGTGGCGGGCTTGCCCAACAAACTCATCGCCGACCAGCTTGACATCAGTGTGCGCACAGTTGAGGTTCATCGCTCGCGTGTTTTTGAAAAAATGGATGTGAAATCTGCTGTTGAATTGGCGAATTTATTGCGGGAGATTTGAATGCGTTTGAAAGATCGCCTGTCTTTCCTTCATTCTTTAGGCGGTTCATTTTGCTCGGACTCTTTTGGCTTTTCCGCTTTCAGTTCGCCCTTGTTTCGACCTGAAAACATGGTCCACCAAACAATCGCCAGCAAAATCAACAACGCCAACAAGGCTTCTAACAAAATCAAACCCATGCATCATCTCCTTGGTTCATGGATTTTAGGCAGCTTCTGCATGGTGGGTGCTTTACTTTTGTCGGCCTGCTCTTCTCCTGAGAAAACACCTGCGCCACAAGCCCTCGTCACGCCGCCCAAAGCGCCTGCGACTGAAGCAGCGCCTGTGCCTGACAAATTGCCAGCTGTTTTCATGCGGCCCAAAAGTCGCTGGCTGTTAGCCAGCTGGTCTGAACTGCCTGGCTTTGACGCCGACAACTTCAACGAGGCGTGGGTCGCCTGGCGACAAAACTGTGCGCGAAATTTACCCACCACCCAAGGCCTTTGTGCCGACGTCAAGCGTTTGGACGGACAGCCTTCCGAATTGCAAAAAAATTGGGTGATGCAAAACTTTCAGCCTTACCGGGTTGAACATTTGAATGCCCCCACAGTGCCAGCCAATGGCCTGTTGACGGCTTATTACGAGCCGGTTTTTGAAGCCTCTCGAAACGCACGGCCTGGCTTTGAAGTGCCCTTGTATGGCTTGCCCGCCAATTTAAAGTCGCGCGTCCCTTGGTACAGCCGAGAAGAGATTTCCAAATTACCGGCCGCCCAAGCGGCGCTCAAGGGCAAGGAAATTGCCTTCATTGCCAGCCCCGTTGATGCCATGGTGCTTCACATTCAGGGTTCGGGGCGCTTGTGGCTCACTCAAAGCGATGGCCGTCGCACACAAATCCGCTTGGCGTTCGCAGGAACCAACGATCACCCCTATCAAAGCATTGGCCGCTGGCTGCTCGATCAAAACCTCACCAAAGATGCCACCTGGCCAGGCATCAAGGCTTGGCTTGCCCAAAATCCACGCAGAACCAATGAACTCATGTGGCGCAACCCGCGCTTCATTTTCTTCAAAGAAGAAGCTTTGAACGGTGCTGAGGCGCAGTTGGGCCCGAAGGGGGCGATGGGCGTTCCTTTAACGCCCGGGAGGTCCATTGCGGTGGATCCGGGGAGTATTCCTTACGGGTCAGCCGTCTGGCTTTCCAGCGGCGGACCGCAAACGCCTTTAAATCGGCTGGTCTTTGCGCAAGACACCGGCAGCGCCATTCAAGGCGCGGTGCGCGCTGATTATTTTGCCGGTTCTGGCGATGCCGCAGGCGAGTTGGCGGGTCGTCTCAAACAAGACATGCGCGCATGGGTTTTACTTCCACGATAGGCTGTGTCGCTCTACACTGTGTCTCCCTGCTTTTGAAAGTGGCTCAAAATGAACGCTCCCCTGCCTGAACACCTGCGGCTTGCGCTGGCCAATGTCACCCTTGACGACAAATACAGCCTGAAATCAGGCCGGGCCTTTATGAGCGGCGTTCAAGCCCTGGTTCGCTTGCCGATGCTGCAGCAAGAGCGCGATGCATTGGCCGGCAAAAGAACCGGCGCCTTGATCAGCGGCTATCGCGGCTCACCATTGGGCGGTTACGACCAAGCCTTGTGGAAGGCCAAGTCTTACCTTGAAAAACACAACATTGTTTTTCAACCTGGCGTGAACGAAGAGCTCGCGGCCACCGCATTGTGGGGCACCCAACAGTTGGGGTTTGCGCCACCAGGCAGTCAAAAACTCGATGGCGTCTTTGGCATTTGGTATGGCAAGGGGCCGGGTGTTGACCGTTGCTCCGATGTCTTCAAACATGCCAACATGGCAGGCACCACCGCATGGGGCGGCGTTTTGGCCGTAGCAGGCGACGATCACATTGCCAAAAGCTCTACAGCCGCTCACCAAAGCGATCATATTTTCAAGGCCTGTGGCCTGCCGGTGTTCTTTCCTGCGTCTGTTCAAGAGGTTTTAGATTTGGGTGTCCACGCCATTGCGCTGAGCCGTTTTGCGGGCGTCTGGTCTGGCATGAAAACCATTCAAGAAATTGTCGAGTCGAGTGCAACGGCTGACATCAACGCCGATCGGGTCAAGATTGTTTTGCCTGAGTTTGAAATGCCCCCTGGCGGTGTTCACATCCGGTGGCCTGATGCGGCCCTTGATCAAGAAGCCCGTTTGTTTGATTACAAATGGTATGCCGCGCTGGCCTACATTCGCGCCAATCGTTTGAATCACAACGTCATCGAAGGCGCCAACGATCGCTACGGCATCATGGCCAGCGGCAAAGCCTACAACGACACGCGTCAAGCCTTGGTCGATCTGGGTTTAGACACCGAGACCTGCCAGCGACTGGGTATTCGGGTTCACAAAGTTTCTGTGGTCTGGCCTTTAGAAGCGCAAAGCACGCGTGAGTTTGCCAAAGGCCTGAAAGAGATTTTGGTGGTTGAAGAAAAGCGCCAAATCATTGAATACCAACTCAAGGAAGAACTGTACAACTGGCCCGATTCACAGCGCCCGCGCATTGTGGGTAAGTTTGATGAACTCGAAGGTGACGATTCTGGCGGCGAGTGGTCTGTGCCCAATCCAATGGCGCATCGACTGCTTCGCGCCAATGCCGACCTCACGCCCACCTTGATCGCCAAGGCCTTGGCCAAGCGGCTCAAAAAACTGGATTTGCCTTCTGATGTTTTGGCACGCATTGAAGCCCAACTTCAGATCATCGACGCCAAAGAGCGGGCCCAAAACAGTTTGGTCGTCAATCCCTCCGCAGACCGCATGCCTTGGTTCTGCTCAGGTTGTCCCCACAACACCAGCACCAAAGTTCCAGAAGGTTCGCGGGCGATGGCGGGCATTGGTTGCCATTTCATGAGTGTGTGGATGGACCGCAGCACGGTTGGCTTTACACAAATGGGCGGCGAGGGCACACCTTGGATTGGCCAACAGCACTTCAGCAACGAAAAACATGTGTTTGCCAACATTGGGGATGGCACTTATTTTCACAGTGGCATTTTGGCCATCCGTCAAAGCATTGCTGCGGGCGTCAACATCACCTACAAAATTTTGTACAACGACGCGGTTGCCATGACAGGTGGTCAGCGCGTTGGTGAGCGGGCTGAAGGACACACGGTTGTTCAAATTGCGCAAAGCATGCGCGCTGAAGGCGCGATGGTGATCAAAGTTGTGACCGATGAGCCCGAAAAATACGACGGCATTGCTTTGGCCGAAGGTGTCTTGGTTCATCACCGCGATGAACTTGATGCCGTACAACGGCAACTGCGTGAAGTGAAGGGCTGTACCGTCATTATTTACGACCAAACCTGCGCCACTGAGAAGCGTCGCCGCCGCAAGCGCGGCACCATGGTCGATCCCGCGGTGCGGGTCATGATCAATGACTTGGTGTGTGAGGGCTGTGGCGATTGTGGCGTGCAGTCCAATTGCTTGTCCGTTGAGCCTCTTGAAACGGAGTTTGGCCGCAAGCGGACCATCAATCAAAATACTTGCAACAAAGACACCAGCTGTCTCAAAGGCTTTTGTCCCAGTTTCATCAGCATTGAAGGTGGGCAACTTAAGAAAAAAACCAAAGCGCAAAAATTCAGTTCAAGTGCATTACCCGCTTTGCCTATGCCTGTGATACCTGATTTAGGTCAAGCAGATCAACCTTATGGTGTTGTGGTTGCTGGTGTTGGCGGAACGGGCGTGATCACCATCGGTCAGTTGCTGGGCATGGCGGCCCACTTAGACGGTCTTGGCATCGTGACCCAAGATTCTGCTGGCTTGGCACAAAAAGGCGGTGCCACCTGGAGTCATGTTTTATTGGCCAAGCACCAAGATGACATTCAAACCACACGCGTCAGCATGGCTGCTGCTGATTTGATTTTAGGCTGTGATCCCATCGTGACAGCTGGCAAAGAAACCTTGTCACGCATGATGGCGGGCAGAACCCATGTTGCTTTGAATTCTCACAGCACACCCACTGCCGAATTTGTTAAAAATACTTTGTGGCAAAACCCTGCTGACAGCTGTGCCGCCGACATCGCTTCGACCGTCGGCCTTCAAGGATTGGCCTCCTTTGATGCCGACCATCTTTCAGCTCAATTGATGGGCGATACGATTTACATCAACCCGATGCTTTTAGGTTATGCCTGGCAAAAGGGCTGGGTGCCCTTGAGCCTTGATGCTTTGAAACGCGCCATTGAATTGAACGAAGTAGCTGTTGCACAAAACCTTGCTGCCTTTGAATGGGGTCGTCATGCGGCCCATCAATTGGATGCCGTTGAGGCCTTGTTAAAACCAGTGCAAATCATTTCCTTTAAAAAACGTGATCGTTTAGAAGATTTGATGGCCACACGCATTGAGTTTTTAACCGCTTATCAAAATGCTGCTTATGCCAAACAGTACGAAAACTTTGTCTTGAACGTCAAAACCAAGGAAAGCGCTTTAGGTTCTTCCTTGTTGACCGAAACAGTGGCGCGTCAATTGTTCAAATTGATGGCTTACAAAGATGAGTACGAAGTGGCCCGCTTGCACACCGACAAACAGTTCCTAGAACGCGTTAAAACGCAGTTTGAGGGCGATTTCAAGGTTTTCTACCACCTAGCCCCACCCCTCCTTGCCAAACGCAATGAGAAGGGCCAGCTGGTGAAACAAAAAATGAGCCCGCACATGGTGCTGGTTTTCAAAATATTGGCGCAATTTAAATTTTTACGCGGCACGGCCTTGGATATTTTTGGTCGCACCGAGGAGCGACAAACAGAACGTGCACTCATTCAAGAGTACAAAGATGCCATTGCTGAGTTGCTGGCTTCTTTGAAATCAGAGAATCATGCCTTGGCTGTCAAAATGGCCAATGTGACCGAACAAATCAAAGGCTTTGGTCATGTGAAAGAGAAACACTTGGCTGCCGTGATGGTTCAGTGGCAAAACTGCATGGATGCATTCAGAAAAGCCATTTAATTTGAATTCTGACTTTGTCTTTGTATTCTTCTTTTAGATAGATTAATACATAGTAGTAGTAGATAAGGGGAGGCTTGTTCTGTGGACAAGTCTCTTTTTTCTTTATAGATCAATGCATTGAATCATTTTGAAGGGTGTGCATGAGCTTGCTTCTGAGCTGTCACGCACAGATGAACAACTTTGGAAATGAAAATTAATTGTGGATAAGCATGTTGTTATCCCAAATCTATCCACATGTTTGTTCATTGACAAAGGCACCAGATTCAATGTTTGATTTTTGTGGTCCTAAAAAGCTTTTCATGAATTGAAAAGACCCGATCTGAAATCATCGACCGCTTGAATCAACTCTTCGCGTGTGTTCATGACAAATGGGCCGTGTTGCGCAATAGGCTCGTTAAGGGGCTGACCCGCAATCAAAAGCACTTTGGCACCACGGGAGCCTTCAATGACAACACCATTTCCTTCATTCTGAAGAATGGCCATTCTGTGTAAGCCTACTGAGGTTTTTTTGCCGTCACTGACCACACTGACATGACCGCGGTAAACAAACAAGAAGGCATTGTGCAGAGGATTCAATGTTTGTTCAAAACATGCGTCATTTTCAAAATGAATGTCCAAATAAAGCGGATTGGTCGAGAACAACTCAGACGGTCTTAAAACAGCACCCGAAACACCATTGGATTCACCAGCGATGACCCGAACCTTGATGCTGCCATTGAGTTGGTATTCGGGAATGCTATCGCTTTGAATATCAAGATAAGCGGGCGTGCACATTTTTTGATAAGAAGGCAAGTTCAACCAAAGTTGGAAGCCCTCCATCACGCCTTCTTCTTGTTCAGGCATTTCGCTGTGAACAACGCCTCTGCCAGCCGTCATCCATTGAACACCACCATTTTGTAAGAGACCCTCGTGGCCCGCACTGTCTTTGTGCCGCATTCTTCCCGCAATCATGTAAGTGACTGTTTCAAATCCTCTGTGTGGGTGATCTGGAAAACCGCCGCCGTAGTCATTGGGATCATCGCTGCCAAAGTTGTCGAGCATCAAGAAGGGGTCAAGCCGTCTTTGGTGCGCTTGTGTCAAAACGCGCGTCAGTTTGACGCCATCGCCGTCTCGAGTCGCTTGTCCCATGACCTGTTGTTCAATGCGACGACCTTGAAGGGGTTTGTTGTTTGAGCTCATGGTTTGATTTTGCCGTGTTTTCTTGATCTGAATCATTTTCTGAACGTTTAAACGCGCTCAAACTGGGGGGTATGAAAAATATAAGCTTACACATTATTCGCGATGAGCACGCCTCTCTTGCCGCCATGCTACATGCCATGATGCAATTGGTAGATCGAGGACCTATAGAGGATGAACAGAAATTTTTTGAAGTCATGCGCGCGATGCTTTTCTACATCGCTGAATTTCCAGAACGATTGCATCATCCGAAAGAGTCCAACTTGCTTTTTCCGAAAATCGTCAAAAGAGCGCCCGAAGTGATGGGCGCCATAGACCGCTTGGAAAGAGACCACATGCACAGCGAAAAAGCCGTTCGGGAGTTGTTGCATTTGTTGCTGGCGTGGGAGCTTTTGGGGAACACACGGCGCGATGCTTTTGTCTCGGCCTTGGGCCCTTATGTGAGCGCGTACCTAGAACACATGCACCTTGAAGAAAGTGTTATTTTTCCCGCCGCAGAAACGGCTTTGAGCGAAGAGGATTGGACGGCGCTGAATGCCGCGTTTGAACAAAATGCCGACCCCTTGACAGGCAAACACGCGCCAGGCCCTGTGTTTGAAAAACTGTTCAGTCGAATTGTGTCGAACGCACCTGCGCCCATTGGTTTGGGTTAACAGCAAAACGGGCCGTGTCGCAGGCCCGTCGCCTAGAAACAGGCTTAGAGGCTTGGGTAGTCGGTATAACCAGCAGCACCGCCGCCATAAAAAGTGGCTCTGTCTGGCGAGTTGTAAGGGCCGTTCTGTTTCAGTCGCGCAGCCAAGTCTGGATTGGCAATGAATGATTTTCCAAAAGCAATCAGGTCGGCGCCATCGGCAATGGCTTGATCAGCCAGCGCTCGGTCATAAGCATTGTTGAGCATCCATGCCCCGTGTCCGCCACTTTGTTGGTAGGCCTTCTTCAATGCCTTGTAGTCAAAGGGCACATCGCCTTGTTGGAAATCGCGGGCAGCACCCGTTGAGCCTTCAATGGTGTGAACATACGCCAAACCTAAAGTGCCAAGGAAACTTGCAACATGCTCAAACAGTGCTTGTGGCGAAGCATCACTTGCATCGTTGGCCGGTGTGACGGGCGAAATGCGAATGCCGCAACGGCCGCCACCAATCTCTTGGCTCACGGCCAGCATCACCTCTTTTAAAAGGCGCGTGCGATTTTCAATGCTGCCACCATAAGCATCCGTGCGGTGATTGCTGTCTGCTCTTAAAAATTGATCAATCAAATAGCCATTGGCCGCATGCACTTCAATGCCATCAAAACCAGCATCGATGGCGTTTTTTGCCGTGCGTCGATAGTCGGCAACAATGCCAGGCATTTCAGCCAACTCGAGCGCACGCGGCTCAGAGGTTGGCACAAAGCTTGGCACACCGTTCTCGATGAGCACGGTTTTTGATTTGGCAACAATGGCCGAAGGCGCAACGGGGGCTTGCCCATTGGGCTGAAGGCTGGTGTGTGAGATGCGGCCCACGTGCCAAAGTTGCACCACCATTTTGCCGCCTTTGGCATGCACCGCCGCAGTGACCGCTTGCCAAGCCTTGACTTGTTCTGTCGACCAAATGCCTGGCACATCGGCGTATCCTTGGCCTTGGTGGCTGATTGCGGTTGCTTCGGTGATGATGAGGCCTGCGCCCGTTGCGGGGTTGGCGCGTTGGGCATAGTATTCGGCCATGAGTGCATTCGCCAAAGCCCGTGGCGCACGGTTGCGAGTCAGAGGGGCCATCACAATGCGTGAGGCGAGTTGCAATTGGCCAGCTTGGCAAGGTTCAAATAAGTTTTTCATGACGCAAAGCATAAGGTTTTTGACGGCACTCGGGTTGGCAATTTGCATTTCAATGGCCGCGGCCGTTTCACTTGGCATGACACGGTTTGCCTATGCCTTGTTGTTGCCACCCATGCGCGAAGACTTGTCTTGGACCTATACCTTAGCAGGCAGCATGAACACGTTCAATGCCGTGGGGTATTTGATCGGCGCCTTGATCACGCCGTACCTACTGAGGCGCTGGGGTGCCGTGCTTGTTTTGATCGCCGGCTCTTTCATGGCTTCTATGCTGATGGCCCTTACAGGCTTTTTTTCTGAGACCCTTGTGCTTTTGCTTCAACGGTTGCTGGCTGGAGGGGTCAGTGCGGCCGTCTTTGTCTCGGGTGGTTTGTTGGCGGCCAGGCTTGGTGCGCATGTGCCTTCTCAGTCGGGCTTGATGTTAGGTCTTTATTACGGCGGCACCGGGTGGGGCATTGCGCTGTCTGCCGTGCTGGTTCCTGCCACGCTGTTGGCCGCGAATGAGCAAGCCCTTGTTCATCCATGGGTGTGGGCTTGGTGGGGCTTGGCGCTGGCGTGTTTCATCATGACGCTTGTGCTCCTTGTGGTCCGTTCGCCAATGAAGCGTTGGACGGCTGAGTTGAAGCTTTCAGAAACGAAAGACGCGATACCCAAGGGGCAAGCGTCCCATATGCATTGGCCTGACTGGATATTTGGACTGGCGGGCTACGGCCTCTTTGGCGTGGGCTACATCGGTTACATGACCTTTGTGGTGGCGGTGTTGCGCGAGCAAGGCGCAAGCGCAGCAGAGATCACTTTGTTTTATGCTTTGTTGGGGCTTGCCGTGCTGGCCTCCGCCAGAGTTTGGGCGGGCCTGTTGAATCGCTATCGAGGAGGGCAGTCCTTGTCTATTTTGAATGCCTTGCTAAGTCTGGCCACCGTCATTCCTGTCATCACTTCCTCATGGCCCATGATGTTGGTGTCGGGGGTGTTGTTTGGGGGGGTGTTTTTGTCGGTGGTTGCCTCTACCACGGCCATGGTGAAACACAACCTCGTCCCTTCTCAGTGGGCGGCAGGCATCAGCGTTTTCACCGTGGTCTTTGCTGTCGGTCAAATCATTGGACCCACCATGGTGGGCTGGATTGCCGATGGCCCTGGCGGGCTTCAACGTGGGCTTCTTTTCTCTGCGGCCGCTTTGCTGGTGGGCGCTGTGTTGGCCTGGCAGCAAAAACCAGTTCTATCCGTTTGAGCGCTTTTCAGACGTCGTAGCCGGGGTTTTCGCGGTTGAGTTTTCGCAACAAAGAGGGCCAAACAAAACCGCCACCCAAGCCGCCGGTTTGAACCTTCATCACGTGTGCAATGCCATTCAAAATTTCAGGGTTGACCGCCGTCAGATCGGCCCCGCCGCTTTGACCCGCAAGCGCATCAATTTGGATACGGCAGGTGTTTTCAAATGTGTACATGCTCAAAAACGCATCGGCAATGGTTTTGCCAACGGTGAGCAAGCCATGATTGCGCAGCATTAAAAAATTAGCCTCCCCAAGGTCTTTTTGCAAACGCGTTTTCTCATCGTCTCGAATGGCAACGCCTTCGTAGTCGTGATAGGCCAAGGAAGCCAGCACAAAGGTGCTTTGCTGGCTGATCGGCAGCACGCCTTGTTTTTGTGCACTCACGGCTATGCCTGCGCGGGTGTGCGTGTGAAGCACACACTCGGCGTCTGGCCTTGCCTCGTGCACGGCGCTGTGAATGACAAAGCCTGCTGGGTTGACCGGATACGGGTTCTCGGCATCCAGTTTGTTGCAATGCATGTCGATCTTCACCAAGCTTGATGCGGTGATTTCATCAAACATCAGGCCATAGGGGTTGATCAAAAAATGATGTTCATCACCGCACACCGAGGCTGGCAATTTGGCGCTGATGTGGGTGAAAACCAAATCGCTCCAGCCATACAAAGCAACCAAGCGGTAACACGCCGCCAAATCGGTGCGAAGCCGCCACTCATCAGGGTGGCAGCGCTCTGGATGGGTTTGGGATGGGCTCATGGAATCTCCTGTTGGCGGTGCACATGAGCTTAGCTTGAGAGGGCTGCAAGGGCCAGTCACGCAAGGAACACCTGATGCAGATAAAATCAAGCCCCTTGGCCCCTGGCCTCTCACGGCGCGAGCAGCGCCGCCCTTACGGTGATGGACTGGTGATTTGATGCTTTACCCACAAGAATTTGATGTGATCGTTGTCGGCGGCGGGCATGCTGGCACCGAAGCCGCGTTGGCGTCTGCGCGCATGGGTTGTCGAACCCTCTTGCTGACCCACAACATTGAGACCTTGGGCCAAATGAGTTGCAACCCCTCGATTGGGGGCATTGGCAAGGGACATTTGGTGAAAGAGGTCGATGCTTTGGGCGGTGCCATGGCCTTGGCAACCGACGAAGGCGGCATCCAGTTTCGAATTCTGAACAGCTCCAAAGGTCCTGCTGTGCGTGCAACGCGTGCTCAAGCAGATCGAATTTTGTACAAGGCGGCCATTCGCCACCGACTTGAGAACCAAGAAAACCTGTGGCTTTTCCAGCAGGCGGTAGACGATTTGATGGTGGAGTCAAATGGGACAGAGGACCGAGTGGTGGGGGCTGTCACGCAAGTGGGCGTTCGCTTTCGTTCTAAAACAGTGGTCCTGACGGCGGGCACATTTCTAGACGGCAAGATTCATGTTGGCTTAGAAAACTATTCGGCGGGGCGGGCGGGCGATCCTCCTGCGGTCAGTTTGTCTGCGCGCTTGAAAGAGCTCAAACTCCCTCAAGGCCGCTTGAAAACAGGCACGCCGCCGCGGCTCGATGGGCGCAGCATTGATTTTTCAAAGTGCCAAGAGCAGCCGGGTGATGGCATGCCTGGCGGATTGAATGCCGATGCAGACGTGCCGGTTTTCAGTTTCATGGGCCGCGCAGACATGCACCCCGCGCAGATGCCCTGTTGGATCACGCATACCAATGAGAGAACGCACGACATCATTCGGTCTGGCTTTGATCGCAGCCCCATGTTCATGGGAAAGATTGAAGGCGTTGGCCCAAGGTATTGCCCCAGCGTGGAAGACAAGATCAATCGCTTTGCCGACAAAGACAGCCATCAGATTTTTTTAGAGCCTGAGGGCCTTACAACCCACGAGTTTTATCCCAATGGCATTTCCACCAGTTTGCCATTTGACATTCAATACGCCTTGGTTCGGTCTATGAAGGGGCTTGAGAATGCCCACATTCTTCGGCCCGGTTACGCCATTGAATACGACTACTTTGACCCACGCTCATTGAAGAGCAACTTTGAAACGCGTCAAATAGGAGGGCTTTTCTTTGCGGGCCAGATCAATGGCACGACGGGTTATGAGGAGGCCGCCTCGCAGGGCTTGTTTGCCGGAATCAATGCGGCGCTTCAATGCAGAGCCTTGTCAGGCGCTGGCAATGACATGGGCGGCTCGTGGCTGCCAAGCCGCGATCAAGCTTATTTGGGTGTGCTGGTGGACGACCTCATTACCAAAGGCGTGACCGAGCCGTACCGCATGTTTACCAGCAGGGCAGAGTACCGCCTGCAACTCAGGGAAGACAATGCAGACATGCGCTTGACAGAAGTGGGCCGCCAAATGGGGCTGGTGGATGATGAGCGTTGGGCTTCTTTTTGTACGAAACGCGAGGCTGTTTCACGTGAAACAGAGCGCCTGAAGTCAACTTGGGTCAACCCGAGAAACCTGCCCGATGCCGAGTCTGCGCGTGTTCTGGGCAAGGCCATAGAGCATGAGCACAACCTGTTTGATTTGCTCCGCCGGCCTGGTGTGAGTTATGGAAGCCTCGTGTCCTTGGACGCCGATCGCTTTGTTTCATCAACTGTTTCACGTGAAACATTGGGCGAACTCTCCGTGCCCGTGATCGAGCAAGTTGAGATTGCAGCCAAGTATTCGGGCTACATTGACCGACAAAAGGTCGAGGTTGAGCGGGCCGCCTATTTTGAAAACCTCAGGTTGCCCGCAAAACTTGACTATCTGCTGGTCTCTTCTTTGTCGATCGAGGCTCGACAAAAGTTGGCCAAACATCGCCCAGAAACATTGGGCATGGCGTCTCGAATTTCTGGCATTACCCCTGCAAGCATTTCTTTGCTCTTGATTTATCTCAAAAGGGGTGGGTTTAAGGAGTTCATGGCAGACACGCCTGAGGCTGTGGCGTTGGTTGCGGAAGGCTCGGCGAGCTTGGCGCCATGACGGCAGATGGCCTGTTTGAGGCGGGCATTGTTCAAGGGCTTTCTCTTGGAATTGAGTCTTTGAGTTTGAATGTGGCCGAGCCTCAGCAAAGGCAGTTGTTGAGCTACATGGCGCTCATTCAAAAATGGAACAAAGTCTATAACCTGACGGCCTTGCGTCAGGCGCAGGAAATCCTGACCCATCACCTGTTAGACAGCTTGTCTGCTGTCTCGCCCTTGCTGGGACACATTGCCAAAACAAAAGGCGATGCCAATGCCGGCATCGAGTTGTTGGATGTGGGCTCAGGCGGCGGCTTGCCGGGCGTGGTGATTGCGATTTGTTGTCCCAATATTCGCGTCACATGTGTCGATACCGTTTCTAAAAAGGCTGCGTTTGTGCAACAGGTGGCGGCCAGCTTAAGGTTGTCAAACTTGCGAGGTGTTCATGCGCGGGTTGAAAGCCTGACCGCCCCTTATGACCTCATTTGCTCTCGCGCATTTGCCTCCTTGCCCGACTTTGTAAGTTGGTCTGCTGCTGCTTTGTCCGATGGCGGTGTTTGGATGGCCATGAAGGGCAAGTTGCCGGAAGCGGAAATGGCCGCCTTGCCTTCTTTTGCACAAGTGTTTCACGTGGAACAACTCCAGGTTCCTGGCTTGGAGGCCGATCGCTGCATGGTCTGGATGAAAAAACCAACAACTTTGTCGACGCAAGCAAGCTCGAGCTGAGTTTCGCCCCTTACACTTGGGCTCATTGAGAAAGCCTTTGATGTTTGGAATTTCTGATTACGGTGCTTTTGTCGCCGCCTTTGTGTTGCTTTTGTTCTTGCCCGGCCCTGGTAATCTGGCCTTAATTACCTCGACCACCCAGGGCGGCATGAGGGGTGGCATTGCCTCGGTTGCAGGCTTGATTTTGGGTGACCAAATTTTGTTGTGGATGACGGTGGCCGGCGTGGCTGCTTTGCTGCAAACATATCCGCATTTGTTTTTGGCCTTGAAATGGGTGGGCGCAGCCTACCTTGCTTGGCTGGGTTTTAGAATGGTCTTTGCCAAACCGGGTGAGGGGCCGTCGATCAAGATCACGCCGGGTCAATATTTCAAAGAAACCATGTTCATCACCTTGCTCAATCCCAAGGCGATCATGTTTTATTTTGCGTTTTTCCCTCAATTCATTGACCCTGAGCAGCATCAAGGAATGATTACTTTTGTATTCATGGCGGCCAATATTGCTGTTTTGGGCTTTCTGTACTGTTTTGGCGTTGTGGTCATTACCCACAGGATGGCCACACGCATTAGAGCCAACCCCAAAGTGTCTGGGTTCTTGCAAAAAATTGCGGGCTTGTTCTTAATTGGTTTTGGTCTGAAATTGGCCTTTGGCAAATAGTCGCATCAGCAAAAAAATAAAAGAGTATCAAATGGCAAAGATTTTCTGTGTTGCAAATCAAAAAGGCGGCGTTGGCAAGACCACATCGGCGGTGAATTTGGCCGCTGGCTTGGCCAAAGTGGGACAGCGTGTTTTGTTGGTTGACCTAGATCCCCAGGGCAATGCAACCATGGGCTCGGGCGTTGACAAGCGGCAGTTAGAGCTCAGTGTGTACGACGTTTTATTAGAGTCCGCCAGCATTCAAGAGGCCGCCATTTTTTCAGAAAAATGTGGCTATCACGTGTTGGGCGCCAACCGCGAATTAGCAGGCGCAGAGGTAGAACTGGTTGACCTTGAAAGACGCGATCAACGTTTGAAGCTGGCATTGGAAGTGGCAGACAAGGATTTTGACTTTGTCTTAATTGACTGCCCACCTTCTTTGTCAATGCTCACCTTGAATGGTTTGTGTGCCGCGCATGGCGTGATTGTTCCAATGCAGTGCGAGTACTTTGCGCTTGAGGGGCTGACTGATTTGGTGAACACCATCAAGCAAGTGCATGCCAATTTGAACCCCGATTTGAAAATCATTGGCTTGCTGCGCGTCATGTTCGATCCGCGGATTACGCTGCAGCAGCAAGTGAGTGAGCAACTTAAATCTCACTTTGGCGACAAAGTTTTTAACACCGTGATCCCCCGAAATGTGCGACTGGCAGAGGCGCCCAGCTATGGTTTGCCGGGCGTTGTGTTTGACCCTTCTGCCAAAGGCAGCCAAGCGTTTGTGGAGTTTGCCAGGGAGTTGGTACAGCGCATTCCAACACTGTAAGACCACGAAAGCATTTGTATGGAAAGTTCAAAAGTCCTTATATTGCCTGGTTGGCAGGGAAGTGGGCCTTTACATTGGCAAAGCCTTTGGGTCCGTCAATATGCATACCAGCTGGTAGAGCAACATGACTGGATGCGGCCACTTCGTGGCGATTGGTTGGCGCGATTGGACGATGTGGTGTCCGATTTAACCGAGCCGGTGTACTTGGTTGCACACAGTTTGGGTTGCATTCAAGTGGCTGCTTGGGCCCAAATTTCTGCACAATGCCATAAAGTCAAAGCGGCCTTGTTGGTGGCGCCTGGCGACGTTGAAGCTTCTCACCTTCATGATGTGTTTTCAAGTTGGCGGCCCATTGCATTGAGGGCGTTGCCCTTCAAATCAATTTTGATTGGCAGCCAAAACGACCCGTATTGCACCGCTGCGCGCGCAGAACAGTTTGCGAAAGCATGGGGGTCTCACTATTTAAACTTGGGCGAATGCGGACACGTGAACGCCGAATCAAATTTGGGTGATTGGCCACAAGGCCACGCCTTGTTGAATGAATTGATGAAAGAAAAAGAACATGGTCACTAAAAAACCAAAAGGCTTAGGACGAGGCTTGGAAGCCTTGTTGGGCCCTAAGGTGCAGGACGAACCCAGTTCGCCTCAAGCCGTTGAGGCAGCAGCCAATCGAACGCCCAGCAGCTTGGCATTGAGCGAGTTGGTGCCAGGCATGTACCAACCTAGAACCCGCATGGACGAGGGCGCGCTGTATGAGTTGGCCGAGTCCATCAAGGCCCAAGGCATCATGCAACCCATCTTGGTTCGCAAGCTAAGCGATGGCCCCAATGCCGGCAAGTATGAAATCATTGCAGGCGAGCGTCGATTCCGCGCCTCGCGACTGGCGGGTTTGAACGAGGTGCCGGTCTTGGTTCGCGATGTGCCCAATGAGGCGGCAGCGGCCATGGCTTTGATTGAGAACATTCAACGCGAAGATCTCAATCCGCTTGAAGAGGCCCATGGTTTACAGCGCCTCATCAAAGAGTTTGGTCTGACCCACGAAACCGCCGCCCAAGCGGTGGGCCGCTCTCGCAGTGCGGCCAGCAACCTGCTGCGCTTGTTGAATTTGGCGGAGCCCGTCCAAACCATGCTGATGGCCGGTGACATCGACATGGGGCACGCTAGAGCCTTGTTGGGTTTGGACAAGGCCGCTCAAATCACAGCGGCCAATCAAATCAGTGCCAAAAAAATGTCGGTACGAGAAGCAGAGAGCTTGGTGAAAAAGCTCAGCGCAGAATTTTCTTTGGTGCAACAAAAACCGAAAAAAGAAAAATCACGCGACATCAAACGTGTGGAAGAAGAGCTCTCTGATTTACTCACAGCGCAAGTTGAAGTTCGCATCAAAAAGCGCGTGAAGCGGCATGGCCGGTTTGAAGAAATGGGTGAGCTGTCAATCCAGTTTGGATCGCTCGATGAACTCAATGGCCTGATTGACAAACTGCGCACCTAACGCAAAAAAAAACGTGAAAAGTTTGCAGCTTGCATGCAGACTTTTGAATGCCATGAAAAAGGGCCAGCAGGCCCTTTTTTCAATGAAAGATTTTGCCAGGGTTCATGATGTTGTGAGGATCCAAGGCTTGCTTCAAGGTGCGCATCATGTTGACGGCGCCAACACCCGCTTCGGTCACTAAGAAATCTATTTTGTGCAGACCAATGCCATGCTCGCCCGTGCAAGTGCCGCCAAGGCGCAAGGCGCGGCTCACAAGCTTGTAATTCAGGTCTTCTGCAACCTCGCGCTCGCTTGGAATTTCAGGGTCAATCAAATAGCCAAAATGGAAATTGCCATCGCCAACGTGGCCGACTAAAAAGTAGGGCAAGCCACTTGCTTCTGTCTCGGTCACAGAGTCAAGCAGACAGTCCGCCAATTTGCTGATGGGAACGCAGGTGTCGGTGCTGATGGCTCGGCAACCCGGCCGGCTTTGAAGCGCTGCAAAATATGCGTTGTGACGCGCCGTCCAAAGGCGTGTTCTTTCTTCTGGGGTGGTGGCCCATTCAAAGGCGTTGCCACCATGGTCGCTGGCAAGTTCTTGAACCGTTTCGGCTTGCTCTTTCACACCAGCAGGCGATCCATGAAACTCCATCAACAGCATGGGCTCTTCACGCAAGCCTAACTTGGCATAAGCGTTCACCATGCGAACGGTGTTGTGATCAATTAACTCAACGCGCGCAATGGGCACGCCCAACTGAATCACTTGAATCACCGTTTGAACCGCAGCCTCAATGCTGGGGAAGGAACAGATGGCCGCTGAAATGGCTTCTGGCAAGGGGTAAAGCTTCACCGTGACTTCGGTCATCACGCCCAAAGTGCCCTCGCTGCCGACAAACAATCGCGTGAGGTCGTAACCCGCACTCGATTTTCTGGCCCGTGTGCCAGTCCGAATGATTTCGCCAGAAGCTGTGACGACTTCAAGGGCCAAGACATTCTCGCGCATGGTGCCATAGCGAACCGCATTGGTGCCGCTGGCGCGCGTAGCGCTCATGCCGCCAATGGTGGCGTCAGCGCCCGGGTCGATCGGGAAAAACAGGCCCGTTGATTTGATTTCTTCGTTCAGTTGTTTGCGGGTCACGCCTGGCTGAACCGTCACCGTGAGGTCTTCTGCGTTGATCGCCAAAACCTTGTTCATGCGTGTCAGGTCAATGCTGATGCCGCCTTGCACAGCCAGCAAATGGCCCTCTAAAGAAGAGCCCACCCCAAAAGGAATAACGGGCACTTTGTAGTCGCTGGCCAATTTGACGGCGTCGGCCACATCTTGTGTGCACTCGGCAAAGATCACGGCGGACGGCGGGGGAACGGGCGCAAATGCCGACTCATCGCGGCCATGTTGTTCGCGAACGACCAGTGCCGTAGAGCAGTTGGCACCAAAGCGAGCCTTCAAAGCATCTAGAAAGGCCTGCGGCACAGGCCTTGCGGTGACAACGGGCGCCAAATGGGCTGCTGGGGTCGGTGCGTTCATGGCGGGGCTCCAAGTTGAAGGGCGGTCAAAATTTGAGGAGGGGCAATCTGCAGTGACCATGGTCAGGGAAATGTTCCCAAACTCGGTCAAAATCAGAGTTTACGCTGAGACCTGCATTTTTGCATTCCGCCACGCACAGGGAAAACACCATGGGACACAGACTGACACAGATCGCCACGCGAACAGGCGACGAGGGCACCACCGGCTTGGGCAACAACCAACGTGTGTCTAAAAACAGTTTGCGGGTGCATGCCATGGGCGATGTGGATGAATTGAACTCGCACATTGGTTTGTTGCTGTGTGAAAAAATGCCAGAGGATGTTCGCGATTTGTTGGTCGAAGTCCAGCATCAGCTTTTCAATTTGGGCGGCGAACTGTCCATTCCTGGCTTTGAGCTGCTCAAGGCAGAGGCTGTTTTGGTTTTGGATCAGGCCTTGGACACATACAACGCTCAGTTGCCCAAGCTGGAAGAGTTCATTTTGCCGGCCGGCAATCGTGCGGCGGCCCAAGCGCACATTTGCAGAACGGTGGCCAGGCGTGCAGAGCGGGCAACCGTGGCTTTGGGCAATGAAGAGGCGCTCAATGATGCGCCCCGTCAATACTTGAACCGCATTTCCGATTTGATGTTTGTGCTCTCGCGGGTCTTGAACCGAATGGATGGCGGCACCGATGTGTATTGGAAAAGCGAGCGGATGAAAAGCAAGGCCTGAAGAAAAGCCCTGCACGCCGCAAGAACGTGTCACCTACGCGCAAGCATTGGGGATTTTCAGGGTGACAGCCAGCAACTCGCAGGCTAGGCTATGGGCATGAACGCTAGCACCCCCTCCCCATTTTTGTCGCCCTATCATTCTTCGCTTGCGGATTTGCCCAAAATTGCGCCTGAGGCACCCCATGCCTACGTGCCGCAAATTCGACTGTATCAAGACTGGTTGAAACACAACCGGGGCATTGTATTTGAAGCGTACAAAGATTTATGGCAATGGTCGATTACCGACCTGGATGCATTTTGGCAAAGCATTTGGGACTACTTTGACATTCAATCGCCCACACCGCATGAGACGGTGTTGGTCAACAATGCCATGCCTGGCGCCATATGGTTTCCCGGCGCACAAGTCAACTATGCAAGCCAAGTTTTAAGGCATGTTGATCAAGCGCATGCGGCAGGCTTTGCGGCCGTGATTGCCCAAAACGAAAAGGGTCAGCATCAAGAGATTTCATGGCCCGAGCTGCAGCGGCAAGTGGCGTCCATGGCTTTGCATTTAAAAGCACAAGGTGTGCAACCAGGTGACCGCGTGGCGGCGTACTTGCCCAATATTCCCGAGGCCATCGTGGCCTTCTTGGCCACCATCAGTGTGGGCGGCGTGTGGAGCATTTGCGCACCCGACATGGGAACCTTGGCGGTGTTGGATCGTTTCAGACAGATAGAGCCGAAGGTGCTCATTGCCTGTGATGGCGTGACGTATGGTGCCAAGGATTACGACCGCATGGCGGTGGTGCAAGAGCTCAAGGATGCTTTGCCTTCGGTGCAGCATGTGATCTTGCATGACAACTTGGGTGTTGCAGATTTGGCCAGCAACGAAGTGGCCTCGGCCATTCGCATGTCACAAACCACCGCAAAACATGGCGCCGAGGTGGATGCCTTCAAGCCCATGTCATTGCCCTTTGACCATCCACTTTGGATTGTTTATTCAAGTGGCACCACGGGCTTGCCAAAACCCATTGTGCATGGCCATGGCGGCACCGTGATTGTGGCCTTGGCACTCAAAATTTTGCACAACGATGTGGGTTGCAGCTATCACCCCAACAGTTGGGGTGAGCGCTTTCATTGGTACAGCTCAACAGGTTGGGTGATGTGGAACGCACAAGTGGGCGGCCTCATGAACGGCACCACCTGCGTCATTTACGACGGCAACCCAGGCGGCAGCAAAGACAATCCTGACTGGAGCACGCTGTGGCGTTTTGCAGCAGAAAACAAGGTGACATTTTTTGGCGCAGGCGCAGCGTTTTTTGCCAACTGTCAAAAGTCGGGTGTTGATTTGACGCAGTGTGGTGACTTGTCTCGCGTGCGCGCATTGGGCACCACAGGCTCACCGCTTTCGCCAGAAACGCAAAATTGGGGCAACGCTCAATTTCAACGCATCAAAGCGCAGCACGCGCATTCTCCATACCTTCACCGTGAAACAGACGGTGATATCTGGTGGTGCAATATTTCGGGCGGTACCGATTTTTGCGGCGCGTTCATTGGTGGCAATCGGGAGCTGCCGCAAGAGGCTGGCGTCATGCAGTGCCGCTTGTTGGGCTGCGCTGTTGAAGCGTGGAATGAAGCGGGCGAGCCTGTGCATGGTGAGGTGGGTGAACTGGTGTGCGCGCAGCCTATTCCTTCGATGCCTTTGTATTTTTGGAACGATCACAAGAACGCACGTTACTTGGCCAGTTATTTTGAAATGTACCCCGCAGGCCATGGCCGCAAACCTGGTGGCGGAGATGCAGATGCAAGCTATGGCGGCGTTTGGCGGCATGGCGATTGGCTGAGAATTGGTGCAGCAGACCAAGGGCACAACGGTGGTGAAGGCTGCGTCATTTTTGGCCGCAGCGATGCCACCATCAATCGACATGGTTTGCGCATGGGCACCAGCGAACTTTACAGCGCGGTTGAAGCTTTGCCAGAAGTGATCGACAGCATGGTGGTGGATTTGGAATACTTAGGCCGCGAAAGTTACATGCCTTTGTTTGTGGTGTTAAGGGCGGGCCTGACTTTGGATGCCGCCTTGAAAAGCACCCTGAACAACGCCATCAAAACAGCCTTGAGCCCGCGCTTCATTCCCAATGAAATTTTTCAAGTGGCTGAAATTCCGCGCACCTTGTCTGGCAAAAAACAAGAGCTGCCCATTAAAAAACTCATGTTGGGGCAGCCCCTAGAAAAAGTCGTCAACAAAGATGCGATGGCCAACCCTGCATGCCTAGATTGGTATGTCGACTTGGCCAAAAAACATTTGGCCAAATCGGCATGACATGAAAAAAGCCAGCGTGAAAACACACTGGCTTTGTCGCATATCGAAATGCGCACTTGGCGCAATTTCTAAATTAGTTTTTGTGCAAATCTGCGTTCAAACTGCCCCAGCTTTCGGTGCGAGGAATGACTTGCACCGCGCCTGTTTGTGAATCGCGGCGGAACAAGATGCCATTGCGTCCAGACAACTCGCGTGCCTTGACCACACTGCCATCGGGCATTTTGACGCGCGTGCCGCCCGTGACATAGCAGCCGGCTTCCACCACGCAATCGTCGCCCAATGAAATGCCAATGCCAGAGTTGGCACCCAGCAAACAACGTTTGCCAACCGAGATGACTTCTTTGCCACCACCAGACAAGGTGCCCATGATGGAGGCGCCGCCGCCCACATCGCTTTGATCGTCGACCAACACGCCCGCACTGATGCGGCCTTCAACCATCGATGCGCCCAAAGTGCCTGCGTTGAAGTTGCAAAAACCTTCGTGCATGACGGTCGTGCCAGAGGCCAAGTGAGCGCCCAAGCGCACGCGGTCGACGTTGGCGATGCGCACACCGGAGGGCACCACGTAGTCGGTCATGTATGGGAACTTGTCAACGGCTTTCACATCGAACACCACACGGGCTGCGCGGGCGCGCAGTCGAGCGTCTTGCAGTTGGTCTAAAGGGCAAGGGCCCATGGAAGTCCAGGCTACATTCGCCAACATGCCAAAAATGCCAGCCAAGTTGGCTTGATGCGGTTTGACCAAACGGTGGCTGAGCAAATGCAAACGCAAAAACACATCGTGCGTGTCAATGGCGGGTTCTGCCAAAGTGGTAATGCTGGTTTTGACGGCCACCACATTGACGCCGCGCAATTCGCAAGGGCCGAGTGTTTTGACAAAGGCCTCACCCAAATGCGTCCGCGCATCGGCTTCGCTGAGGACGTGACTGCCGTTCTCTTTGATGCCTTCGGCCAGTTGGGGGGCGGGGTACCAAGTGTCTAACACGGTACCGTCTTTGGCAATGGTGGCTAAGCCGTAGGCAATAGCGCCACTTTGAATCATGGGAGGGGTTTGCATGGCAGTGTCTAAAAAATCAAAAAAAGAGATTATCGGGCTTTGTGAGGCAGTTTGTCTTTAGCGCAACTCAGACAAGGCAATCGTTTGCTTTTTCAGCCATTCGCCTTGTGTGTTTTGGAAGCCCAATTGAATTTGTTGTTGGGTCCAATCCATTTCAATGAGGCCGAAGTGGTTTTGAGTGATCAGCTCACCCAAACGATTGGGGCCATCTTCTTTGGCCGCCGCCCATGCGTGGGTCATGCCGCTAGAAGTGATTTCGTACAAGGGATAGCCTAGCGTGCCGCTGCTTTTGTAGATGGCACCAATGTGCCGATCGCCTGATAAAAGCACAACACCTTTTGCACCTGTTTTCAAAATGAGCTGTTTTAATTTTTCTTGCTCGCGCGGGAAGTTGCTCCAGCCCTCCCAGCCATGGCCTTCCACAATCACTTGAACACCAGAAACAATCAAGCGAACTTCAGCGGGTATTTTCAACTGCGCTTCTAGCCATTGCCATTGCGCTTGTCCCAGCATGGTTTTCTGCGGGTCGGTGTCTGGCAAGTACCTTTCTTTGCCGGGCGCATCACGTTGGTCCGTGACACGCAGCTTGGAGCGAAACCATCGGGTGTCCAGCAAAATAACTTGGACGCGTTTTCCAATCGGGCCCAAAACATGGGCGTGGTAAAGACCTTCGCGCGATCTTCTGGGGTCGTCAGCAGGCAAGCGCCAAAAATCAATGAACTCATTTTTAGCCGCTTGTTTGTGAGGGAACTCTTCGCCGCCATCGTTCAAGCCCATGTCGTGATCGTCCCAAATGGCCATGTGCGGCACGCTTGCACGCAAAGCAGCGAAGCCGGCTTGAGCGGCTTGGGTTGCGTAGGCATTTTTTAAGTTTTCCAATTGCCAAGGTTGGCTGCTGGCGTAGACGTTGTCGCCGCCAAAAATAAACAGATCAGGCTTGGCTGCTAGGATGGTTTGCCAAATGGGCTGAGGCTTCTTTTGGTCAATGCACGAGCCAAAAATGATTTTTTGAACGTTTGAAGGCCAGGCAGGCAGGCCATTGCTGTTTTCAACAGCCGCGAGCGTGTTGATTTGCGCACAAGCGCCAAGGCCACCCAACAGGCTGCTGTAGGCGCTGAATTTCAATAATTGACGACGGTCCAAAAGAGGTCTCCTGTCATTAAAAAGGAATGGCGGTGGGCGAAAAGAGATGCATTTGACCAGGGCAGGCCAAGGAAAGCACAACACAGGGTAGACGCCTAGGCTATTTTATGACCAGCCAGTTCAAATTCTCGGATCGATCGTTAAAATGCAGCCATGACTGTCACCGTTGAGGCCCTCAAAAAGTCTTTCAAAGCCCAAATGCTAGAGGCCAGAGAGCAAGCCATTACCGCCTCGGTCAATCGACTCTTGTCTGAAAAGGGCTTTGACGCCATGACGGTGGATGAGGTTGCTGCAGAAGTCGGTATTGCCAAGGCAAGCCTGTACAAGCACTTCAACAGCAAGGAAGAATTGGCTTGCGCCGCCATGGTGCAGGCCATCCAAAAAGCACAAGCCTATTTAGAAGATCTCAATGCGCAGACTGCAGCCAACACCGAGGCAGAAACGCATGGGGCATTGCAAAGCGTCGCCTTGCACAAACTCAAAGCTTCCACACGCTGGACCTTGCAATTGAAATTGGCTGGGCAAATGCCAACCTTGCCTAGTCACAACTCTAGCTTGCGCGCCAGCCTCATGGCCAGCCGCCCCTACATGGATGGGCTGATGAAAGTGAGTGACCTCCTGGGTGCTTGGATTGTTCAAGCGCAGAAGGAGGGTTTCATCAATGCGGCCTTGCCGCCTATCACCGTGCTATACACCTTGTATGCACGCGCCTGTGACCCGGTGGTGGAGTTTCTAAAAATGAGCGAGCTTCACAGCAATGAAGAAATCATTGAGATGGTCATGACCACCTGCTTTGATGGTTTGATGGTCAGAAAAAACTGACCACAAATTAGACGTCAACGCGCACTGTTTTTTGCGGATCAAACTTGATTTGCTCGTTCTTGCGAGCATAGCCAAAGGGGTTGGCAAGCACACGACAATTGTGGTGAACATAATCTTGCGCACAGTGCAAGTGGCCGTGTAACCACACATTGGCCTTGGGCATCAGGTGGTCAAGCGCATTGCAAAAACCGGCCGTGCCAGGTGTCAGGCCATAGCGCGGATCGGCACTTCTCAAGCTGGGCGCAAAATGCGTGATCACCACCGTGGGCCCATCAAAACTTTCAGACAATGCGTCGCTTAGCCAGGCTTGATCTTCTTGCGCTTTGGTCCTCACGGCCGCTGACAAAAAGGGCTCACCGTTCAAAGTGGTGCCTGTTTTGCGCAGGTAAAAATCAGCGGCTCGCTCTGCTTTCTGGCGTGCTTGAAGTTGTTGTGTGATGGGCCCACTCAGAGGCACCAAGGCTTCAAAATCACTCCACAAGGTGCAGCCGATCAGGCGCACACCCTTCATCACAACAAGCCTTTGATGCAAGAAAGTGATTTCAAGTCGCTCGCACGTTTCGCGCAGCCGTGCATCGGCTTCTTCAAAAGGCAAGCCGTCGTATTCATGATTGCCAGGCACAAAGAAAACGGGTACAGGCCATGCAGCCAAATCTTTGCGAGGTGAAAAGCGAGCCAAACCAAAATCAAGGTCTTGTTGATCCAACAACATCGAGCCGGTTTGGTAAGAGCCAATGTCACCCGCTAACACAAGCGCATCGGCCCATGGCGAGATCGTTGGTACAAAATGCGGATGCGTTTCAAGATGCAAGTCGGAAAGCAATTGAAGGTTCATGACGGCCTTGCACTTTTGAAAACGTTGCGCGCAATCTCGATCAGCTGTTCTCGCAACCATCTGTGTTCGCTTTGCGCATGCTTGCGTCTGTGCCACACAGCATCCACATGCAAGGTGGGTACTTTGAATGGCAACTCGCACATGAAGAGCTCATTGGCAAGGCCGGTTGTGGGCACAAAGTGTTTGGGCAAAACAGTGAGCAGATCGGAATTCACAACCACACGACCTGCCGTGAAAAACTGGTTCACAGTCATCACCACACGACGCTGTTTGCCGATCGATGCCAAAGCCTCATCGATAAAGCCATAGGGACGACCCGAAAAACTCACGAGCAAGTGCCTTGCGTTGCAAAACTCTTCCAAGCTGATGTTCTTTTGCGCCAAGGGATGCTTGCGGCGCATCACACACACATACTCACCGACATACAGGCGATGGTGCTCGAAGGCCACAGCTTCACCCGATTGTGCTTTCGCTGTGAGGTCTGCCAAGACGGCTGGAAAATAACCCAATGCCAAATCGGCAATGCCTTCGTTCAGCATGTTTCTGGGGTCACGGGTGGTCAGCGGCAAAACGCGAATCGAGACATTGGGCGCTTGTTTCTCAAATGCCTGACCCAAATTCCCCATCAACTCGGCTGCGGTGGCGTCGGCCATGGCCATGACAAAAGAATTGCGTGCTTCGGCCGGGATGAAGTGTTGAGGCACCAAGGCGGTTTGCAATTGGTCCAGTGCTGCTCTGACGTTTGGCCAAAGCATCAGTGCAAAAGGTGTGGGCGTGATGCCATGGCCATCGCGGCGAACCAGGTCGTCCCCCAAGGTTTCACGAAGGCGCCGCAGCGCATTGCTCACAGCGGGTTGTGTGATGGACAAATTGCGCGCGGCTTTGGTCAGGCTTTTTTCAGCCATGACTTCGTCAAAGACCCGAAGTAAATTCAGATCCAAGGTTCGAAAATTGGTTTGAACAGCCTCAATCATTTCTATTGTGAATGTTAAGCATCATAAATATAAAGTTGAACAACACTAGAGTAAACCCTATGATTCACCCATGGTCAAGCAAAAAGTGGGTTTTTACCCAACGCTAAGGCCCCTTTGAAATAGCTTTATGAACGAGGAAATCAAAATGAACCATAATTTTGTCCACCTGAATTACCCCCTGACACACCCTGGCGTTGACCGTGCTGAACAAGCCGTTGCCAATTTCAAACGCTTAGGCGACAACTTCAGCCCGACCCACACCTTGGCCGCCATGCTCTTGGCTGCCATTGTTGCCGCGTTTGTCGTGGTGGCCGATCAGATGATGGACACCTGGGCCGATGGTCATTTGTTGGCAGCATGGGTTGCGCTTTGGGCCGTGGCATTTGCGGCGGTTGGTTTGTTTGCTGGCGTCTCCAAAACACTCGCCATTCAAATGAAGCAGGGCTTGGACGCATGGTCATCACGCATGGCGCAACGTCGTTCAGACGAGCGCTTGTGGGCCATTGCCCAAACAGATGCACGTTTGATGTCAGAACTGCAAACGGCGATGAGCCGCAGTGACGAAGAAGAACTGTTGGGTGAAAACAGCACACAACGCCGAGTTGCCCGCATGTTGCAAAACCGCTAATACTACATTTGAAAAAATGATGCGAGCCTCAATGTGCCGATGAAAATGCACAAGACGGTCCATTAAGAAGGCCTCCTTTGGGAGGCTTTTTCGATTGTCAAATGAAAGTCAGAGCGTCTCTTCTGAGTCTGGTTTTGGCTTTTGCGAAGCCAAATAAATGCCCGGCAAAATGAATGCGGCACCCACTGCGTGATGCCAACCCAAGGTTTCACCCAAGAAGAGCCAAGCGACCAAACCCCCGTACAAAGGCCCGAGATAAAGGCTGGCAGCGACGCGGCTTGCCCCCAAGGTTTTTTGACAAAAGCCGTAAGACCAGTAAGCACCCACTCCTGGAAAAATGGCCGCCGCAATGACAAGTAGACTGGCACTATCGCTCCATGCAGCATGCTGTGTGGCGGTCCATTCGGCGATGGCCAAAGGCAGCAAAACAAGGCTGCCGCCAAAACAAGTAGCCGCCAAGCGCGCTGTTGAACTCAAGGGGCTTGGCCATTTTTTAAGCAGCAAAGCATAGGCTGCCCATGCGACCATGGCAATGACCACCAGGCCATCACCCAAAACCCAAATGACTTGTGACAGTGCCGCCCACTGGCCTTTGACAACCACGTGCAAAACGCCCAACAAAGCGATGACAACGCCCAGCGACTGCCGCCAGGAAAAAGACTCTTTCAGCCCGACAACCGCACCGAGGGTAATTAAAACGGGAGAGGCCGCGTAGATCAGAGCGATGTTGATGGCGGTGGTTGTTTCTGCCGCCCAGTAAACCCAAGCGCCGCAAATGAGCATCCCCAAACTGCCCAGCAGCAAATACTGTTTCCAAGCATTCAATGTGCTGTGACGTTCTTGCCAAAGCTCATGGCGAGCAATGAAGGCCAAAATAAGACCCGCTAAAAACCACCGGCCCAATGCCAACACATGGGGGCTGATGATGCCTGGCGCAGTTCTGGCCACAACATAGTTCACCGACCACAAGGCCGGTGTCACCCAGATCAAAGCTTGCGCCAGTTTTTGGCGCGAGGCAGCGCTTGTCAGACGGCCGCTAAGCGTTGTGCCAAAGCTGCTTTGGTGTCAAGCAATGCTTTGGGCATGTTGTAGGCCAATTGCTCAAAGTGCGTGTTGTGCAATTGCAATTCTTGTTGCCATGCAGCTTTGTCAATGCTGGTGACCGTTTTGAATTGATCGGCTGTGAAGCTCAAACCTGTCCAGTTCAACTCAGCATAAGTCGGGGTGATGCCGAAAATGGTTTCTTGACCCTGAGCCTGACCTTCCAAGCGGTCGATCATCCACTTCAAAACGCGCATGTTGTCGCCATAACCGGGCCAGACAAACTTGCCTGCTTCGTCTTTTCGGAACCAGTTGACGCAGTAGATGCTGGGCAACTTGTGGCCACCGGCTTGCACCTTGGCGCCCACGTCCAACCAGTGTTGGAAATAGTCGCTCATGTTGTAACCACAGAAGGGCAGCATGGCGAAAGGATCGCGGCGAACCACACCTTGTGCGCCAAAGGCGGCCGCGGTGGTTTCAGAGCCCATCGTGGCAGCCATGTAAACGCCTTCTGTCCAATTGCGTGCTTCGGTGACCAATGGCACGGTGGTCGAGCGACGACCGCCAAAGATGAAGGCATCAATGGACACGCCAGCGGCATCGTCCCAAGCAGGGTCAAGCGCGGGGTTGTTGATGGCCGACACAGTGAAGCGCGCGTTGGCATGAGCCGCTTTGGCGCCCGTGTCTTTGGCGATTTGAGGTGTCCAGTCTTTGCCTTGCCAGTCAATCAAATGATCGGGCAATTGGCCTGTGTCTTTTTCGATGCCTTCCCACCAAACATCGCCGTCATCGGTCAAGGCCACATTGGTAAAGATCACGTTTTTGTCCAAACTGGCCATGCAGTTGGGATTGGTATGGTGGTTGGTGCCCGGGGCCACGCCAAAGTAACCCGCCTCTGGGTTGATGGCCATCATCTTGCCATTGGCCTGGGGTTTGATCCAAGCAATGTCGTCGCCAATGGTGGTGACTTTCCAGCCATTGAAACCTTCGGGGGGCACCAACATGGAGAAGTTGGTTTTGCCGCAAGCGCTGGGGAAAGCCGCCGCCACGTGGTACTTTTTGCCTTGAGGATTGGTCACGCCCAAAATGAGCATGTGCTCTGCCAACCAGCCTTGTTCGCGGCCCATGCTGGAAGCGATGCGCAAGGCCAAGCATTTTTTGCCCAACAAGGCGTTGCCGCCGTAGCCTGAGCCATAAGACCAAATTTCGCGTGTTTCAGGGTAGTGAACGATGTACTTCACAGTGGGGTTGCAAGGCCAAGACGTGGTGTCTTTAGCGCCATTGACCAAGGGTGCACCCACGGTGTGCAAGCAAGGCACGAACTCGCCGTCGGTGCCTATGACATCAAACACGGCTTTGCCCATGCGGGTCATGAGTTTTTGGTTGACCGCCACGTAGGCGCTGTCAGTGAGCTCAATGCCAATGTGGGCAATGTGTGAACCCAAGGGGCCCATCGAGAAGGGCACCACATACAAGGTGCGGCCTTGCATGCAACCATCAAACAAAGGGTTCAAGGTTTGGCGCATTTCGGCAGGCGCCATCCAGTTGTTGGTGGGGCCAGCGTTTTCTTTCTTCTCAGAGCAGATGTAAGTGCGGTCTTCTACACGGGCCACGTCGGAGGGGTCGGAGCAAGCTAAGAAACTGCCGGGACGCTTGGCGGGGTTGAGCTTTTTGAAGGTGCCGTTGTCAACCAAGAGTTGGCAAAGGCGGTCGTACTCTTCTTCGGAGCCATCGCACCAGTACACATTGGCCGGCTTGCACAGGGCCGCCATTTCTGCCACCCATGCAATCAGCTTGGGGTTTTTGACATAGGCGGGGGTGTTCAGGTTCAAGCCCTGCATCACGGGTGAGTTCATGGGGTCAGCTCCAAAGTTTAAAAATCGTTTTTTGAAAAGGCCGTTCTTTGCACCACATGCTTAGAAAGGGACCTTTTCAAAAAACGACAAACGGGCTTGTAACCGGCCCGTAACCAGACTCGAATTTTAAAGACGATGGCAAGAAAAGGGATGTGAAATTTTTTAATTCCCCTCAAAATGTATGCAAAACTTGCATAACCCAGAAATGAATGAGTGTCGCTTGGATTTTTGGGAAAAAAAACCCGCCTGCAAATGCGGCGGGTTGTATGGGCACCAGCTTTGGCCAAGGCCCACGCTGCTGTGGGTTCAGGCCATGAAGACGGCGATGAAAGCCAGCAAGAAGATCAGAACTGCGCCGGCGACGGGAATCACGACGGGGATGTGTTTGACGATGGCTTCAACAGGATCTTGAGACTCGTGTGAATCGGGGTGTGCGGACATAAAAACCTCATTGAGTTTAGCCCGCTATTTTAGCTGAACTCGGCACACCTGCAAGACTTCTTGGCCATAGGCTTCGAGCTTTTTGGCACCAATGCCACTGATACCGTTCAAGTCATCGAGATTTTGAGGTTCGGCACTGGCGATCAGAGCCAAAGTGGCGTCGTGAAAAATGACATAGGCCGGCAGGTTGTGTTCTTTGGCCACTTCTGCGCGCCAAGCCTTTAAATTGATGTACCGCACCAAGGCCTCTTGGCTCAAGTTGGCGGCGGCAGGGCCAGGGGCTTGAGCCTTGCGGCTTCGTTTTTCTGCTTTTTGACTCACAGACTCTCGAAGTAGCACACTGACTTCGCCCCGCAAAACGGCCCGTGATCCCTCTGTCAATTGCAAAGTATTGAAAACTTGACCCTGCACATTCAAAGCGCCCATGGCGATCAGCTGTCTTAAGACGCCACGCAATTGGACTTCGCTGAAATTGGCCCCGATGCCAAAAGTACTGAGCTTCGCATGGCCATATTGCGATACTTTTTCGGTTGCTTTGCCGCGCACGATGTCCATGATGTGGCCAGAGCCAAACGAAAAGCCGCTGTGTTGTTCGGCGCGAAAAACCGTGGAAAGTAATTTGCGAGCGGCATCGGTGCCATCCCAAACGGCGGGTGGATTCAAGCAGTTGTCGCAATTGCCGCAAGGCTCGCTGGCTTCGTCGAAATAAGACAAAAGCCGAACACGTCGGCAGTCTGTGGCTTCAGCCAGCGCCAACAAGGCATCGAGTTTGCCGCGCATGACTTGCTTGAAGTTTTCCTCGGCAGGACTTTCATCGATCATGCGCCTTTGGTTGACCACGTCTTGCAAACCATAGGCCATCCACGCATTGGCACGCAAGCCGTCGCGCCCGGCACGGCCGGTTTCTTGGTAATAGCCTTCGATGTTTTTGGGCATGTCCAGATGCGCAACAAATCGAACATCGGGCTTGTCAATGCCCATGCCAAAAGCAATGGTGGCAACCATGACAACACCTTCATCCCGTAAAAAACGATCTTGATGTTTTTGCCGAATGCTTGAATCTAAGCCGGCGTGGTAGGGCAGCGCATCGATGCCAGTTTGGGCCAACATTTCGGCCACCTCTTCAACACGTTTGCGCGACTGACAATAGACCACGCCCGCCTCACCTTCGTGCTCGCGCTCAATGAAGCGCAGCAATTGCGCCGAGGCGTCTTTTTTTTCAACAATGGTGTAGCGAATGTTGGGGCGGTCAAAACTGCTGATAAAAAGCCTAGCGTCTTCAAGCTGAAGACGCTCAATGATGTCTGCTCGCGTCAGCGCATCGGCCGTGGCCGTGAGCGCAACCCGCGGCACCCCAGGAAATCGCTCGTGCAAAACGGTGAGGCTTCGGTATTCAGGCCGAAAATCATGACCCCATTGACTCACGCAATGGGCCTCATCGATGGCAAACAAACTTAAAGAACCTTGCGCATAAAGCGCATCCAGCTGCCCTAAAAATCGGGGCGTATTGATTCGCTCTGGGGCTGCATAGAGCAGCGTGACCTCACCCCGGCGCAAGCGCTGTTCGATGGTTTGAGTTTCTTCTGGGGAGAGTGTGGAGTTTAAAAAAGCAGCACTGACGCCAGCCTCGTGCAAGGCGCCCACTTGGTCATGCATGAGCGCAATGAGGGGCGAGACCACAATGGTGATGCCATGCCCTGCGCTTTGCCTGGCAATGGCCGGAATTTGGTAACACAAACTTTTGCCGCCGCCTGTGGGCATGAGCACCAAGGCGTCGTGTCCACTGGTGACGTGCTCGATGATGGCTTGCTGCGGTCCTCTGAAAGACTCATAGCCAAAAACCTCGCTGAGGACACTCAGAATGTGGGTAGGCGGGTTCAAAAGGGCAGAGGTTGGCACGGTGGCTATTGTCCACCATGTCAAACGGCTATCTTGGAGTGCGCCTCATTTATCAGGCAATGCAAGCTCGCCAAGCAGGGCGAGCATTTTTTCAGGACGTCTTGAATTGAGTGGCTTTGATCACGCTGGTCCAACGGACCACTTCCTCTGCAATGAACTTTTCAGGTTCGGGCAAAGAGAAGGGCTCAGCACCGGCTTTTTCAAGATCCTGCAAAAAAGCGGGATCGTTTCTGACTTTGTTGTGTGTCGCACGCAAAAACTCTTGAACATCGCGCGGCACGCCAGCGGGGGTGAAGACGGCATTGAAAACTTGAACGCGCATGTCGGGCACACCCGCCTCGACAGAGGTGGGAATATCAGGCGCAGCCTTCAGCCGTGCATCGCTGTTGACACCCAAAATGCGTGCACGACCAGCACGGTGTTGTGCAAGAACAGCGGATGACATGATGGGGGTGATCATGGGAACATGCCCTGCCACCAAATCTTGCATGGCAGGGCCGCCGCCTTTGTAGGGCACATGCTGAACATCCAATTTACCGCCTTGAAGTTTGAATAACTCGCCTGTCAAATTGGTAATGGTTCCCGGCCCTGCAGAACCATAGGCGTATTTGCCAGGATTGGCCTTGATCAAACTGATCAACTCTTTCAAATTGTTGGCGGGCACACTGGGATTGACCACGATGCAAGTCGGATTGATACTGACCATGCCGACCAAACTGAAATCTTTGATGGCGTCGTAGCTTGCGGTGCCAGAGGCCAAGGGGTTGATGATTTGAGTGGAAGAGGTGCCTAAAAGGAGGGTGTAACCATCAGCTTTGGCCCTAGAGGCCTCGGCGGCTCCAATGGCGCCGCCTGCGCCGGCTTTGTTGTCAACAACAAAGTTAGCGCCCGAGTGTGCCATGGCATATTTAACCCACAAACGACCAATGATGTCACCATCGCCAGCAGGTGCAAAAGGCACAATGACACGGATGGGACGCTCAGGAAACTTGGACTGTGCAAACGTTGTGTGAGGGGTCAGACCAGACAACAAAGCCGAGCCACTGAGGGCTAAAAAATGACGTTTTTTCATGAGTCCAATATAGAGAGGTTGGCTTGTCCCATCAATTGGGTGAAGGCCTAATTGTGACGAATTCTCATGAGTCTGTTTGATTTTCTACAATAGCGCCATGAAAGACCTGAACTACACCCGCGCCAAAGCCTTGCCAGCCATTCTGGAAAAACGCATTGCCATTCTCGATGGCGCCATGGGCACCATGATTCAGCGCTTAAAATTGAGCGAGGCCGATTACCGCGGTGAGCGATTCAAAGACTTTCCCAAAGACATCAAGGGCAACAACGAATTGCTCAGCCTGACGCGCCCCGATGTGATTCGCGATATTCACGAAGGCTATTTGGCGGCTGGCGCCGACCTGATTGAAACCAACACCTTTGGCGCCACCACCATTGCGCAAACCGACTACGACATGGCCGACTTGGCCATTGAGATGAACCATGCTTCGGCCGCATTGGCACGTGCAGCGTGTGACAAGTTTTCTACCCCCGACAAACCGCGTTATGCCGTGGGCGCCTTGGGCCCCACCCCCAAGACGGCCAGCATCAGCCCCGATGTGAACGACCCCGGCGCGCGCAATGTGGATTTTGAAACTTTGCGCAAAGCCTATTACGAACAAACACAAGCCTTGGTGGAGGGCGGCGTGGACGTGTTGTTGGTGGAAACCATCTTTGACACACTCAATGCCAAAGCCGCGCTGTTTGCCATCGAAGAATATTTTGAAGCCAGTGGTGAGCGCTTGCCCCTCATCATCAGCGGCACCGTGACAGACGCTTCGGGCCGCATCTTGAGTGGCCAAACCGTTACAGCGTTTTGGCACAGTGTGCGCCATGCGCGCCCCTTGGCCATTGGCTTGAACTGCGCATTGGGCGCCACCTTGATGCGCCCCTATATTCAAGAGCTGTCCAAAGTGGCGGGCGACACCTTCATCAGCTGTTACCCCAACGCAGGCTTGCCCAATCCAATGAGCGATACCGGCTTTGATGAAACGCCCGAGGTCACCAGCCGGCTGTTGCATGAATTTGCAGCAGAGGGCTTGGTCAACATTGTGGGGGGGTGCTGCGGTACCACGCCAGATCACATTGGCGCGATTCAAAAGGCAGTCGGTCCCCTTGCGCCAAGAGGATTGCATGTTGGGGCGTTTTACAAAGAGGCCGCTTGAGTTGGTGCCATCGCCAAAGCACCCGCACCAAATTGAGTTGCGCACACGGGCTCTGTGCGCCGCGTTGGTGCGCTTCATGCCTGTTATTTACAGCGCCTTGATCTTTAGTTAGGGCTAAACCGCTCAGTCACAAAATAAACAAGGCCGACTGAAAGTTGGCGCGTTGTTTGCATAGTGCCTCTTATCTTCCATGAAAAGAGGTTGTGATGTCTGAGTTCTTTGATCCGTACAACGCCGATCGCCCTTTGATGCTGAAATGCAGCTGTGGGCGCGATCACTCTCCTGCCGATCACCACGCTGAAGTTGCTGCAGATGCCGCGGCCGCAACATTGCGTGCACGTTCTGAAACAGCGGAGTTTGAAGCCTACAGCCAAGCCTTCATTGAAGCCACGTTGGTGAAGGCCTTGTTTCCACACGATCAAGAGCGGCGCAACTTCTTGCGCGCAGTGGGCAAGAAAACTGCCATGGCCGCCATTGCAAGTGTGTTGCCCGTGGCCAGCTTGCAAGCCATGGCCCAAGACAAAGGCCCGCTTGAAAAACCCAATTTGAAAATTGGCTTCATCCCAATCACTTGTGCCACGCCACTCATCATGGCGCACCCCTTAGGCTTTTACAGCAAGCAAGGCTTGAATGTGGAAGTGACCAAAACGGCAGGCTGGGCCTTGATTCGCGACAAAATGATCAACAAGGAATATGACGCTTCTCATTTCTTGTCACCCATGCCCTTGGCCATCAGCATGGGCCTCGGTGCCAACGCCACGCCCATGAACGTGGCCACGATTCAAAACATCAATGGTCAAGCGATCACACTCAGCTTGAAGCACAAAGACAATCGCGATCCTAAAAACTGGAAGGGCTTTAAGTTTGGTGTGCCCTTTGATTATTCGATGCACAATTTTTTGCTGCGCTACTACCTCGCAGAAAACGGTTTGAACCCTGACACCGATGTACAAATTCGCGTGATACCACCTGCCGAAATGGTGGCCAATTTGCGCGCTGGAAACATCGACGGTTTCTTGGGCCCCGACCCTTTCAATCAACGCGCAGTGTTTGATGAGGTGGGCTTCATTCACATGCTTACCAAAGACTTGTGGAATGGCCATCCATGCTGCGCCTTTGGCACCAGCACTGAATTCATTCAAAAGAACCCCAATACCTTTGCAGCGCTTTACAGGGCAGTGCTGACTGCTGCTGCGATGGCACGCTTGCCTGGCAATCGGGAGTTGATTGCCAAAGTGATCTCACCGACACAGTACTTGAACCAACCTGAAGCAGTGATCAGTCAAGTGTTGACGGGTAAGTTCGCAGATGGCTTAGGCAAGATTCAAAACGTACCGGATCGAGCCGACTTTGATCCCATGCCTTGGCAGAGTTTGGCTGTTTGGATGCTCACGCAAATGAAACGTTGGGGCTACATCAAAGGCAATGTGGATTACAAACAAATTGCCGAAAAAGTTTTCCTCATCACCGATGCACGCAAACACATGAAAGACTTGGGGCAGACGGTGCCATCAGGATCTGCTTATATCAAGCACAAGATCATGGGCAAAGAATTTGATGCTTCAAAACCAGAAGAGTATTTGAAATCTTTTGCCATTCAAAAAATGGGTTGATGGATTGTGAACATCCTTTCTGTGAATTTGCGGGCGGCCTTGGTCTCCTGCCTGATCTTGGTTTTTTTCTTGGGCGCGTGGCAGCTTTCTTCGCAAGGCCCTGCCATTGGCGCTGCAACCAAAGCAGGCGCTAGCGCAGAAGAAATTGAGTATTTGAAAATGATGGGCAAGGACCCTGGTGCCAGCAAAAGCACAGGTTTTCCGCCGCCCATCGAAGTGGCAAAGGCGACGCTGAAGCAATTGTCCAATCCGTTTTACGACAACGGGCCGAATGACAAAGGCATCGGCATTCAGCTGGCACATTCCTTGGGCCGCGTGGGCCTGGGATTCTTGTTGGCTGTGATGGTGGCCTTGCCTTTGGGATTTTTAATCGGCATGTCGCCGCTCATGCACAAGGCCATTGATCCTTTTATTCAAGTGCTCAAACCCATTAGCCCGCTTGCATGGATGCCCTTGGCTTTGTACACCTTGAAGGACTCTAGCATCAGCGGTATTTTTGTGATCTTCATTTGTTCGGTGTGGCCCATGCTGATCAACACCGCGTTTGGTGTGGCATCTGTGAAACGCGAATGGTTGAACGTGGCCAACACCTTGGAGGTCAAGCCACTGCGCAAAGCGTTCTTGGTGATCTTGCCTGCTGCAGCGCCCACCATTGTCACAGGCATGCGCATCAGCATGGGCATTGCGTGGTTGGTGATTGTGGCGGCTGAAATGTTGGTGGGCGGCACGGGCATTGGTTACTTTGTTTGGAACGAATGGAACAACCTTTCTTTGGTGAATGTGATCTTTGCCGTCTTGGTCATTGGGCTGGTGGGCATGCTGCTAGACATGGCTTTTTCGAAGCTGCAAAAAGGCGTGAGCTATGTGGAATGAGCCAAGCGCGCGCGCAGGCAGTCTTGCGCAACCCAACTTCCTCCAAATTGAAAAATTGGGTAAGGCCTACCAGGCAGACAAACCTGTGTTTGCAGATGTTTCATTTTCTGTGGCGCGGGGTGAATTTGTTTGCATCATCGGCCATTCAGGTTGCGGGAAAACGACCATCTTGAATGTGTTGGCTGGCTTGGACTCAGCCAGTGTGGGCCATGCCTTCATGGATGGCCGTGAAATTGCGGGGCCCAGTTTGGAGCGCGGCGTGGTGTTTCAAAGCCACGCCTTAATGCCTTGGCTCACTGTGCGTCAAAACATTGCGTTTGCCGTGAAGTCAAAGTGGCCCCATTGGAAAACACCCGAGGTCAATGCGCACGTGGAAAAGCATGTGGACATGGTGGGCTTGTTGCCTGCCATTGACAAAAAGCCCAGCCAGTTGTCGGGCGGTATGAAGCAACGCGTGGGCATTGCCAGAGCCTTTGCCATTCAACCCAAGATGCTTTTGCTAGACGAGCCCTTTGGTGCATTGGACGCCCTGACGCGAGGCACCATTCAAGACGAACTCATGGGCATTGTTCGCCAAACACAGCAAACGGTTTTCATGATCACGCACGATGTGGACGAAGCCATTTTGTTGTCTGATCGAATATTGCTCATGAGCAATGGCAACGAGCACAAGGGACATTACGTGCCTGGCGGTTTGGCTGAGGTGGTGGTCAATCCCTTGACGCGTGATCGAACGCGCGCTCAACTTCACCATTTGCCGGGCTATTACGAGGTTCGAAATCACATTGTTGATTTCTTGGTTTCCCGCGCGAAGGCGCATTAACTTTCATTGAAGAGGTCTCTCATGAACCGTTTAGATGTCACAGAAAAAATCATCAGCACCAAAGTGTCTAAGGGCATTAAGTGGAGCGATGTGGCTGACAAAGTGGGTTTGTCCAAAGAATGGGTCACAGCCGCCTGCTTGGGCCAAATGACTTTGGATGCCAAACAGGCCAAGATCATTGGCAAAATCTTTGGCCTCACGGCTGAAGAGCAAAAGTGGTTACAAGTGGTGCCCTACAAAGGCTCATTGCCCACAGCGGTACCCACAGACCCCTTGATTTACCGCTGGTACGAAATTGTGAGTGTGTATGGCACCACCATCAAAGAACTCATCCATGAGGAATTTGGCGACGGCATCATGAGCGCCATCGATTTCAGCATGGACATTGTGCGTGAACCCGACCCCAAAGGCGATCGCGTGAATGTGGTGTTGTCGGGCAAATTTTTGCCTTACAAACAGTATTGATATCTCGAACTCCTTGGGCGTGGTTAAAATACGCACATTCCCAAGGAGCGTTGCAGCCCGCCAGCCATTTCGGCCGCGGGTCAGGCTTGGGGCTCAATGCGGGGCTTGACCCCCTTTCTATTGCAAACCACGCTCACCTGCGATCCAAGGGGTGAGTTTTGTTGTCTGCTTCCGTTTCTAATGCTGTCTCTCCACTCAAGCTGTCTGGTCTAGAACCCGTCACGATTGGCGCCGACGCTTTGTTTGTGAACATTGGTGAGCGCACCAACGTCACAGGCTCCAAAGCTTTTGCGCGCATGATTTTGAACGGCGAGTACGAGCAAGCTTCGGCCGTGGCCCGACAGCAAGTTGAAAACGGCGCGCAGATCATTGACATCAACATGGACGAAGCCATGTTGGACAGCCAAGCGGCCATGGTTCGTTTTTTGAACCTCATCGCGTCTGAGCCCGATATTTCCCGTGTGCCCATCATGATTGACTCTTCCAAGTGGAGCGTCATTGAAGCCGGTTTGCGCTGCATACAAGGCAAGGGCATCGTCAATTCCATCAGCATGAAAGAAGGCGTTGAAGGCTTCAAGCAGCAAGCACGTTTAATCAAACGCTATGGCGCTGCAGCGGTGATCATGGCGTTTGATGAAAAGGGCCAAGCCGATACCTACCAACGCAAAATTGAAATTTGCGAACGCGCCTACCGCGTGTTGGTGGACGAGGTGGATTTCCCACCCGAAGACATCATTTTCGATCCCAATATTTTTGCCATTGCGACCGGCATTGAAGAGCACAACAACTACGCCGTTGACTTCATTGAAGCCACCCGTTGGATCAAACAGAATTTGCCAGGTGCCAAAGTATCTGGCGGTGTGTCCAATGTGTCTTTTAGCTTTCGCGGCAACGACCCTGTGCGTGAAGCCATTCACACGGTGTTTCTGTACCACGCCATTCAAGCGGGCATGGACATGGGCATTGTCAATGCGGGCATGGTGGGCGTGTACGACGAACTCGAACCCGACTTGCGTGAGCGCGTGGAAGACGTGGTCTTGAACCGCCGGCCTGATGCCGGTGAGCGCTTGGTGGAAGTGGCTGAAAACGCCAAAGGCGCTGCGAAAGACGATTCGCAAAAGCTGGCGTGGCGCGGCACGCCTGATGCGCCTGTGACGGTGTCTGCGCGTTTGTCGCATGCCTTGGTGCATGGCATCACCGACTTTATTACCGAAGACACCGAAGAGGCGTATCAAGAAATATTGGCCAAAAAAGGTCGGCCCTTGCACGTGATCGAAGGCCCGCTCATGGATGGCATGAATGTGGTGGGCGATTTGTTTGGTCAAGGCAAGATGTTCTTGCCGCAAGTGGTCAAGTCTGCGCGCGTGATGAAGCAAGCCGTGGCGCACTTGGTGCCGTACATCGAGGAAGAAAAACGCCAGCAAGAGGCCGCGGGCCAAGACGTGAAATCCAAGGGCAAAATTGTGATTGCCACCGTCAAAGGCGACGTGCACGACATTGGCAAAAACATTGTGACGGTGGTGCTTCAGTGCAACAACTTTGACGTGGTCAACATGGGCGTCATGGTGCCTTGTCACGAAATTTTGGCCAAGGCCAAAGAAGAAAATGCCGACATCATT